>NZ_JBVIRA010000018.1:28768-33987 GCF_055576575.1 Streptomyces sp. NPDC033270 | reverse complement strand
TCTCCCCCCCCCCCCCCACCCCCCCCCCCCGCCCCCCCCCCCCCCCCACCCCCCCCCCCCCCCCCCCCCCCCCGCCGACGTCAGTCGCCCAGGACCCGCCGCAGATACGCGTTGGTGAACCGGCGCTCCGGGTCCAGCCGGTCGCGTACCGCCGTGAACTCGCCGAACCGCGGATAGACCTCGGCGAGGTAGGCGGCGTCGCGGGTGTGCAGCTTGCCCCAATGCGGGCGCCCCTCGTGCGCCGTCATGATCCGCTCGGCGGCCGCGAAGTACGCCTCGTACGGCGTCCCGCGGTACATGTGCACGGCGATGTAGACCGTGTCCCGGCCCGACGCCGTGGACAGCGCGAGGTCGTCGGCCGGCGCGGTGCGCACCTCCACCGGGAAGCTGACCTTGAAGCCCGCGCGTTCCACCTGCGCCTTCAGCTCACCCAGCGCCGTGACCGCGGCCGCCCGGGGCAGGGCGTACTCCATCTCCACGAACCGCACCCGCCGCGGCGAGGTGAACACCTTGTAGGGGATGTCGGTGTACGTACGGGCCGACAGCGCGCGGCTGGAGATCTTGGCGATGCCCGGTACGGCGGCCGGCACCGCTCGCCCGACGGAGCAGGCGACCTGGAAGACCCCGTTGGCCAGCAGCTCGTCCTCGACCCAGCCGCTGACCCTGCCGGGGGGCGCGGCCGGGCCCTGGCTGCGGTTGTTGCGCTTGGTGTTGCAGCTGCCGGTGTGCGGGAACCAGTAGAACTCGAAGTGCTCGTTCTCGGTGACCAGCTCCTCGAACCGCTCCGTCACCTCGTCGAAGGGCATCGGCTCCTCGCGGGCGGTCAGCAGGAACTCCGGCTCCACGGCGAGGGTGAGTTCGCTGATCACGCCCAGCGCACCCAGGCCCAGCCGGGCCGCGGCGAAGACGTCCGGGTTCTCCGCGGCGGAGCAGGTCAGCACCGAGCCGTCGGCGGTGACCAGTTCCAGGGCGGTGATCTGGGCGGCGATCGACGCCGAGTCGCGGCCGGTGCCGTGGGTGCCGGTGCTGGTCGCCCCGGAGACGGTCTGCTCCATGATGTCGCCCATGTTGGTCAGCGACAGCCCGTGCGCGGCGAGCGTCCGGTTCAGCTGCTTGAGGGGCGTACCGGCGGCGACCGTCACCGTCCCGGCCTCGCGGTCGATCCCGCGGACGCCGGTCAGCCGCTCGGGACGGATCAGCAGCCCCTCGGTGGCGGCCACTGGGGTGAAGGAGTGGCCGGTGCCGGCCGCCTTGACCGTCAGCCCGTCCGCGGCGGCGGCGCGGACCGCGGCCGCCAGCTCCTCGGTGTTCGCCGGGGCCACGCTCCGGGCGGGGCGGGCGGTGACGTTGCCCGCCCAGTTGCGCCACGGTCCGGTTGCCGTGCCGCGCCCTCCCGAGCCGCCGACGGCGCTGCTGACTGCCATGGTGACGCCCCCTCCCTCCACGCCCGGCCGGGCGTGGGTGTGAGCGCATGATGTCAGTCGCCGACGCGCCGTCCACAGGGGGTGACCGGAATCACATGATCAAGGAATCGGCCGGAATCGCCCGGCTCCCGGACATCTCGTACCGGCGGTAACAGTGCGGGATCGCGACCGGTGGTGCCTCACGCGACGCTCTCCTCGTCCCGGCGCTCCACGGGCGCGACATCCTGGCCCGCCGTGCCGGTCCCGGCCACCGCCGCGGGCGTCGAGCGCGGACGGAGCCTGGGGTAGCCCGCGAACGCGACGAGCATGGCGAGCACCCCCGCCGCCCCCGGCACCAGATAGCCCCGGGCGGCACCGGCGGCGTCCACCACCCAGCCGGCCGCCGACGAACCCAGCGCGACACCCACCGCCAGTCCGGTACTGGTCCACGTCATGCCCTCGGTCAGCTTCGCCCGCGGCACATGCTCCTCGACCAGCGCCATCGTGGTCACCATCGTCGGCGCGATGGACAGCCCCGCGAGGAACAGCGCGCCGGCCAGCAGCGGCAGCGAGCCCACCAGCTGCAGCGGCACCATGCTCACCGCCATCGCGCAGACCCCCACCGTCCAGCGCCGGGCGGGGTGGCCCTTGAGGTGCAGCAGCCCGAAGACGGCGCCGGCCACACACGAGCCGAGGGCGTAGACCGCCAGCACCAGGCTGGCCGCGGCCTTGTGCCCCTCCTCCTCGGCGAACGCCACGGTCACCACGTCGATCGCCCCGAAGATCGCACCCGTCGCCACGAACGTCACCACCAGCACCTGCAGCCCCCGCGAGCGCAGCGCCGAGCCCTTCGCCTCGTGCTCCCGTGGATGCGGCACCGGCTCCGTCGTACGCTGCGCCGTCAGCCAGAAGACACCGACCGCCAGGAAACCGCCGGCCAGCAGCGGGCCGGCTTCCGGGAACCACGCGGTGGACAGGCCGATCGACAGGATCGGGCCGACGATGAAGCACATCTCGTCGACGATCGACTCCCACGAGTACGCGGCGTGCAGCTGACGCGGGGAGCCCCGGTAGAGCTCGGCCCAGCGTGCCCGGATCATCGAGCCCACGCTCGGCACACACCCCACGCAGGCCGCGAAGACGAACAGGATCCAGTCCGGCCAGCGCTGCTGCGCGCTCAGCAGCAGACCGGCCACGGCGGCGAGCGACACCAGCGTGGCCGGGCGCATCACCCGGCGCTGGCCGTGCAGGTCCACCAGCCGGGAGATCTGCGGGCCGATGACTGCGGCGGACAGCGCGAGGGTCGCCGACAGCGCGCCCGCCAGGCCGTAGCGTCCGGTCAGCTGGGAGACCATCGTGACGACGCCGATGCCCATCATCGACAGCGGCATCCGCCCCAGCAGGCCGGCGGCGGAGAAGGACTTGGTGCCGGGCCGGCCGAATATGGCGCGGTAGGGACTGGGCAACGGGGGCGCTCCGCCGGATGAGGACCGAAGATCGGTAAGGAATGTATGTGGTCGATACAGCTTACGGCGGGTGCGGTGTCGGCCGCCTCCGGATTTCCACCGGCGCCGAGGCGCCCCGGCGGCCCCCTGCGCACACCGGACCTGCCCGCCGCACCCGGACGGAGGGTGGCAGGATCGACTCATGCCCGAACAGTGCGATCCCAGCCCCTATGACGCCCTGCTGCTGCTGTCCTTCGGCGGCCCCGAAGGCCCCGACGACGTCGTCCCGTTCCTGGAGAACGTCACCCGCGGCCGCGGCATCCCCCGTGAGCGGCTCAAGGAGGTGGGCCGGCACTACTTCCTCTTCGGCGGCGTGAGCCCCATCAACGCCCAGAACCGCGACCTGCTGGACGCGCTGCGCGGGGACTTCGCCGCACACGGCCTGGACCTGCCCGTCTACTGGGGCAACCGCAACTGGGCGCCCTACCTGACCGACACCCTGCGCACGATGGTGGGCGACGGCCACCGCCGGATCGCCGTCCTGGCGACCAGCGCCTACGCCTCGTACTCGGGCTGCCGGCAGTACCGGGAGAACCTCGCCGACTCCCTCGCCGCCCTGCAGGCCGAGGGACTGCCGGTGCCGCGGGTCGACAAGCTGCGGCACTACTTCAACCACCCCGGCTTCCTCCGCCCGATGATCGACGGTGTGCTGGCGTCGCTGGAGGCCCTGCCCGCGGCGGTCCGCGACGGCGCCCACATCGCCTTCACCACCCACTCCATCCCCACCGCCGCCGCCGACACCTCCGGCACGCCCGCGGACCACACCCGGGACGGCGAGGGCGGCGCCTATGTCGCCCAGCACCTCGACGCGGCCCGGGTGATCGCGGACGCGGTCCGCGAGGAGACCGGTGTGGACCACCCCTGGCAGCTCGTCTACCAGTCCCGCAGCGGCGCCCCGCACATCCCCTGGCTGGAGCCGGACATCTGCGACCACCTGGAGGAGCGGCACGCGGCCGGCGTCCCCGCCGTGGTCATGGCCCCCATCGGGTTCGTCTCGGACCACATGGAGGTCAAGTACGACCTGGACACCGAGGCCACCGCCAAGGCCGCGGAGCTGGGCCTGCCGGTCGCCCGGTCGGCCACCGTCGGCGCCGACCCCCGGTTCGCGGCGGCCGTCCGCGACCTCGTCCTGGAGCGCGCGGCGACCGAACGGGGCCGCACCCCGGAGCGCTGCGCCCTGGGCTCCCTGGGCGCCAGCCACGACCTGTGCCCGGTCGGCTGCTGCCCGGCGCGCGCCCCGCGCCCGGCCGCCGCCGGCGCCGACTGGCGCGGCCCGGTCGCACAAGCCCCCGCGTAGACCTGCGCGCCCGCCCCGGCCCGTACGCCCGCGCAGGCCGTACGCCCGCCCCACCACCGCTCGTGTGAGCAAGGAGCATCGTGCCCGACCCGCTGCACCCCGACCCGACGCCGACCGACGCGCTCCACGACGAGCTTCTCGGGCTCGCCCTGGAGGCGGCCCGTCGCGCAGGAGCGCTGCTGCGCGACGGACGGCCCGCCGACCTCGGCGTGGCCGCGACGAAGACCAGCCCCATCGACGTCGTCACCGAGATGGACATCGCCTCCGAGAAGCTGATCACCGGCTTCATCGGGGAGGCCCGCCCCGACGACGGCTTCTTGGGGGAGGAGGGCGCCAGCACCGAGGGCACCAGCGGTATCCGCTGGGTCATCGACCCCATCGACGGCACCGTCAACTACCTCTACGGCCTGCCGTCCTGGTCGGTGTCCATCGCGGCGGAGCAGGACGGCGAGGCGGTCGTCGGGGTGGTGGCCGCCCCGATGCGCGGCGAGACCTACCAGGCCGTCCTGGGCCGTGGCGCGTTCAACAACGGCGAGCGCATCCGCCACCGGCCCGCGCCGCCGCTCTCCCAGGCGCTGCTGGGCACCGGCTTCGGCTATCTGGCCGAGCGCCGGGCGGCCCAGGCGGAGGTGGTGCGCACCCTGCTGCCGCGGGTGCGCGACATCCGGCGCGGCGGCTCGGCCGCGATCGACCTGTGCGATGTGGCCTGCGGCCGGCTCGACGCCTACTTCGAGCGGGGCCTGAACCCGTGGGACCTGGCCGCCGGGGCCCTGATCGCCCGCGAGGCCGGCGCGCTGACCGGCGGCCGCCCCGGCCGGGCCGCCTCCCACGAGCTGACCCTCGCCGCCTCCCCGGCCCTCTTCGCCGAGCTCCAGCCGCTCCTGGACGAGCTCGGCGCCTGGCACGACTGACCCGTGCCGGACGCGGACACGGGAGGGGGGGGGGGGGGGGGGGGGGGGGGGGGGGGGGGGGGGGGGGGGGGGGGAGGGGTGGGGGGGGGGGGGGGGGCGGATG
>NZ_JBVIRA010000018.1:17044-28758 GCF_055576575.1 Streptomyces sp. NPDC033270 | reverse complement strand
GCCTATTCCGGAAGATCCCTGCACCGACCCCCCCCCCCCCCCCCCCAACCCCCCCCCCCCCCCCCCCCCCCCCCCCCCCCCCCCCCCCCCCCCCCGCTGCCGTCGTACGCCGGCGCGGGGTCAGGCGTTGCTGACCGCCCCGTAGCGCACACCGTGCTCGCTCGCCAGTCGCTGCAGGTCCTCGAGCTCGGCCTGCTCGACCTCGGCGAGGAAGTCATCGCCCGCAGCGCGGGCCTGGTCCAGATCCTCTTCGGTCTTCTCTATGCGCTGCAGAATGCCTGCGGTGAACGCGTCCATGTGCGCCCCCTCGTCGTGGGTCGGTGGCACGGGGGTGTGCCGACGGGTGGGTGATCACGGCGTGGTCCCTGAGATGGAACAGTTCATGGCGGGTCGCCGAAAAAACAGGGCGTGATCGCGGGTGTGCAGTCGTCCTCCCCACGAGCAACCTCAGGGAAACCTCAACCCGCCCAGGAATCCTGCCCGTCGGGCTCCGCGGTCCCCCTCGCGGACGCCCGGCACCCGTCTTACCTCCGGTTTATGGCTCTTCGGGGCAGGATGGAGGGGCTCCCAGACATTGTTTGTGCTGCCCGAAAGGGCCCTGAGGAAGGACTAGCGACGTGCGTGTTCTCGTCGTCGAGGACGAGCAGCTGCTCGCCGATGCGGTGGCCACCGGACTGCGCCGGGAGGCCATGGCCGTCGACGTGGTCTACGACGGCGCTGCCGCCCTGGAACGGATCGCGGTCAACGACTACGACGTCGTCGTGCTCGACCGCGACCTGCCGGTCGTCCACGGCGACGATGTCTGCCGCAAGATCGTCGAGCTGGGGATGCCCACCCGTGTCCTGATGCTCACCGCCTCCGGCGACGTCAGCGACCGCGTCGAGGGCCTGGAGATCGGCGCCGACGACTACCTCCCCAAGCCGTTCGCCTTCACCGAGCTCACGGCCCGGGTACGGGCCCTGGGGCGGCGTACCACCGTCGCGCTGCCGCCCGTCCTGGAGCGGGCCGGCATCAAGCTCGACCCCAATCGCCGCGAGGTGTTCCGCGACGGCAAGGAGGTCCAGCTCGCCCCGAAGGAGTTCGCGGTGCTGGAGGTCCTGATGCGCAGCGAGGGCACGGTCGTCTCGGCCGAGCAGCTCCTGGAGAAGGCCTGGGACGAGAACACCGACCCGTTCACGAACGTCGTACGGGTCACCGTCATGACCCTGCGTCGCAAGCTCGGCGAGCCCGCGGTGATCGTCACCGTCCCCGGCTCGGGATACCGGATCTGACCTGCGATGCCTTCCCTGCCCTCGTTCTCCAAGCCGGCGGCCCCTCCGCCGCCCATGCCTCCCAAGCCCACCTGGGACCCCCGGCCGGTCAACGTCCGGCCGTTCCCGTGGCTGCGCCCCACCATCCGGATACGGCTGACGCTCCTGTACGGCGGCATGTTCCTGATGGCCGGGATCGTGCTGCTGACGATCATCTACATGCTTGCCGCGGACGCCCTGCACGACGGCAGCGCGCTGCCCCTGAAGATCCTCGGCGGCAAGTTCGAGTCGACCAGCGACATCTGCGACCTGCCCACCCAGACGTCCGGGCCGCTGCTCCAGGAAGCCGTCAACCAGTGCCTCCAGCAACAGCGCGCGGTGGCTCTCAACAGCCTCCTCAACCGCTCCCTGCTGGCGCTGCTGGGTCTGACGGTGGTGGCGTTCGCGTTTGGTTATGCGATGGCGGGGCGGGTGCTGGCGCCGTTGGGGCGGATCACGCGTACGGCGCAGCGGGTGGCGGGTTCGGATCTGCATCGCAGGATCGAGTTGGGTGGGCCGGATGACGAGCTGAAGGAGCTTGCGGACACCTTCGATGAGATGTTGGACCGGTTGGACCGGGCGTTTGAGTCGCAGCGGCGGTTTGTGGCGAATGCGTCGCATGAGTTGCGGACGCCGTTGGCGATCAATCGGACGCTGTTGGAGGTGCAGCTGGCCGATCCGGGGGCGTCGGCGGAGTTGACGCAGTTGGGCAAGACGCTGCTGGCGACCAATGAGCGCAGTGAGCAGTTGGTGGAGGGTCTGTTGTTGCTGGCCCGTAGTGAGAACAGGGTCGTGGACAAGCGGCCGGTGGATCTGTCGGAGGTGGCCGCGCAGGCGGTGGAGCAGATGCGGGGGGAGGCGCAGGCCAAGGGGGTTGCGCTGCGCGGGGTGCGGCAGCAGGTCTTTGTGCAGGGCAATGGTGTGCTGCTGGAGCGGATCGCGCTGAATCTGGTGCAGAACGCGGTGCGCTACAACGTCGCCGAGGAGGGCTGGGTGGAGGTGACCACCGAGCCGGGGCCGGGGTGTGCGGTGCTGGTGGTGGCCAATACCGGGCCGGTGGTCCCCGCCTATGAGGTGGAGAACCTCTTCGAGCCCTTCCGGCGCCTGCGCACCGAGCGCACCGGCAGCGACAAGGGCGTGGGTCTGGGCCTGTCCATCGTGCGCTCGGTGGTGCGCGCCCACGACGGCAGCATCACCGCCGAGCCCCGCGAGGGCGGCGGCCTGACCATGCGCGTCGTCCTACCGCTCTGACGCGGGCGGCAGGGCGGTTGTACGGACGCTGGAGCGACGGGCACCCCCGTGGGCGACGGTCGGACATCAGTGCGTACGATCGCCCGTCTCGCGGCCGTACACCGTCTCGCCTCCTGGTTTGACGAAAAGGGGGTCGGGCGGGGATCCTTCGCCAAGTTCGCTTTGCGCGGAATTGCACCGGTCCGACCGCCGGTCTGCGCGTGTGTGATCGCTCACAGGCGCGAATTTCCAGCCATCTACGCTCCGTGATCGAAATGCCATGCGGAATGCCGGGGAAGTCCGGGTTTCCGGGGGGCCGGATTACGGGAAGTACAGGTGGTGGGCTGCGCGAGGTGCGACATTCGGACCGTGTACGGTCCTGATCGCCATCCAAACCGATCACCTCTTCAGGGGTGCGGTTGGGTGTCGATTGAGTAACAGACCTTGATGTGAGGCAAAATCTCCGCCTCAGGTCGGGCACAAGTCCGGCCTCTCACGCGTTACGAGCGCTGAGACACCGCAGACACCCAGAGGGGGAGAGCGAAAATGGCTACGGATTACGACACTCCACGCAAGACCGATGACGACCTCAACGAGGACAGCATCGAGGAACTGAAGTCGCGGCGGAACGACAAGTCCGCCTCTGCCGTCGACGTCGACGAGTTCGAGCAGGCCGAGGGCCTGGAGCTGCCCGGCGCCGACCTGTCCAACGAAGAGCTCGCCGTGCGCGTGCTGCCCAAGCAGCAGGACGAGTTCACGTGCATGAGCTGCTTCCTGGTGCACCACCGCAGCCAGCTCGCCGCGGAGGACAAGAACGGGCAGCCGATCTGCCGCGACTGCGCGGCCTGAGACCGGCCTACGCCGTGGCAGGCGTGAACCCGTTCCGTAAGGGCCCCAAGGGCGACAGCGGCCCGGCGGCCGGCGCACGACCACGCGAGGAAACCGCGCCCGTGCCCGCCGATCCGACCGCCCTTCCCACGGAGCGGACGACCGGTGCACCGCGGGAGCGAGGCCGCAGGGCCTCGCTCGCGGCCCTGGCCGGCCCCGCGGGCCGAGCAGGCGGCCGGCTGCGGCTGGGGATCGCCGCGATCGCCGACCGCCTCATCGCCACCGCCCCGCGGATCCCGGTCCGCGACCTCGCCACGCTGCGCGCCCAGTTCCCCGGCCTGACCCCCGAGGAGCTGGCCGACAAGCTGGTCGCGGGCGCCTGCGCGGGCACTGCCGCCGTCGGCGCGGGCGTCGGCGCGGCGGCGATGCTGCCCGCTCCGCCCGCCATGCCGGCCGAGCTGGCCGCCGAGATCACCGGCGTGGCCTCGGTCGAGATCAAGCTGATCGCCGAGCTGCACGAGGTCTACGGGCTGCGCCCCGCGGGCAACCTCCGGCAGCGCGCGATGGCCTGCCTGACGTCCTGGTCCGAGGAGCGGGGCATCGACATCGCCGCACCGGCCTCGCTGAACATCGCGCTCGGCGGGCAGATGAAGCGCGAACTGCGTCAGCAGATCATGAAGCGCACGCTGCGCAACCTGCCCAACCTCATGCCGTTCATGATCGGCGCCGCCGTCGGCGCGTTCATGAACCGCCGCGCCACCAGGAGACTCGCCGAGAAGGTCCGCCGGGACCTGCGTGCGAAGCAGGTCCCCTGGGACGCCCTCCCCACGCCTGAAGGCTGACGGGACGTCCCGCGGCGCCGGTCAGCCGCGTACGGCCGTCAGCGCCGCCACCAGACGCTCCGGCTGCCGCGTCGAGAGGTACGCGTAGGGAGTCGGGTCGTCCGGATCCGTGATCTCCACCCGCACCGCGGTGCGGACATAGCTGCGCAGCAGCATGAACGCGCGGGCGTCGGCCTTGTGCGTACGCCACGCCAGCGCCTCGTCCGCGTCCAGCGCGCTGGCCTCGCCCAGCGCCGCCGCCGGGATCTTCGCGTCGCCGGCGATCAGCGCGCCGCCCACCACCCGGATCCGCGCCGAGCCGTACGAGCTCACCGCCACCGCGGACAGGGCCGCACCGCCGATCAGTCCGCCGAGCATCGGGAGCGTCCCCAGGGGGAGCAGCATCAGGGCACAGGCGATGCCGATCAGCGCGGCGATCACCCACCAGGACCGGGGCGCGGTGAGACGTTCTTCGTACGACTGCATGAACCCAGCTTGGCACGGCGGCGCGGGCCCCTTACGCGCGCGGGTAGGGTCTGCACTCGTGAGTGGAACTGACAGAACGAGGACGGAGTCGCCGCGGCTGACGCCGCCGAAGGACGCCGTCGCGCCGGTCCGGCACCCCGACGGTCCGGCGCCCGGAGAGCTCCTCGGCGCGCACTACGACCGGTGCTTCGGCTGCGGCACGGGCCAGCCGCACGGTCTGCACCTGGAGGCGCGGGCCGGGGACGGCGTGAGCGTACGGGCCGAGTTCACCGTCAAGGAGGCCCACCAGGGTGCGCCCGGTCTGGCGCACGGCGGAGTGCTGGCCACCGCGCTGGACGAGACGCTCGGCTCGCTGAACTGGCTGCTGCGGGTGATCGCGGTGACCGGCCGGCTGGAGACCGACTTCCTGCGGCCGGTACCGCTCGGCACGGTGCTGCATCTGGACGCGCGGGTCACCGCCGTGCACGGGCGGAAGATCTACTCGACGGCCGTGGGCCGGATAGGCGGCCCGGACGGCCCGGTCGCCGTGCGCGCCGAGGCCGTCTTCATCGAGGTGAAGGTCGACCACTTCATCGACAACGGAAGGACCGAGGAGATCCAGGCGGCGATGGCCGACCCGGACCAGGTCAAACGAGCGCGTGCCTTTGAGGTGAACCCGTGAGTCAGGTACGGAATCCGGTGGATGTACTGCTGCGGCGGCTGGACCCGGACGTGCCCGTTCCGTCGTACGGACATCCCGGCGACGCGGGCGTGGATCTGGTGACCACCGAGGCCGCCGAGCTGGCGCCGGGGGAGCGCGCCGTGCTGCCCACCGGGGTGTCGATCGCGCTGCCCGACGGGTACGCGGCGTTCGTGCACCCCCGGTCCGGGCTCGCAGCGCGCTGCGGACTGGCGCTGGTCAATGCCCCCGGGACGGTGGATGCCGGGTACCGTGGAGAGATCAAGGTGATCGTGGTCAATCTGGACCCGCGCGAGAGTGTGCGGTTCGAGAGGTTCGACCGGATCGCCCAACTGGTCGTCCAGCAGGTCGAGAAGGTGCGCTTCCACGAGGTGGCGGAACTTCCCGGCTCGGCGCGGGCCGAGGGGGGATTCGGTTCCACCGGCGGTCATGCGGCGGTGGGCGGCTCCACGGGCGGGAATGAATACGCATCGGTCGGTGCCGACCGGGAAGGACAGTGACGTGTTCGGACGTCGCAAGAAGAACGAGGCTTCTGAAGAGTCGGCCAAGGACACCACGCTCGCCGGCGAGCACGCGGTGAACGGTGCCGACGAGGGCGAGGCGACGCCGGCGCGGCTCAACCTTCCGCCCGCGCCGCGCCCCGACGGTCCCTGGGACTCGTCGGAGGTCAAGGAGCCCGGTGAGGGCCGGGTGGACCTCGGCGGCCTGTACGTGCCCGGTGTCGAGGGCATGGAGCTGCGGGTGGAGGTCGCCGGTGACGCGATCGTCGCCGCGACGGTGGTGCTGCAGGACAGCGCCGTACAGCTGCAGGCCTTCGCCGCTCCCAGGAACGAGGGCATCTGGGGCGAGGTGCGCGAGGAGATCGCCGCCGGCATCACCCAGCAGGGCGGGGTCATCGACGAGGTCGAGGGCCCGCTGGGCTGGGAGCTGCGCGCCCAGGTACCCGTGCAGCTGCCGGACGGCACCAACGGTGTGCAGGTCGTGCGCTTCGTCGGTGTCGACGGCCCCCGGTGGTTCCTGCGCGGGGTGATCTCCGGCCAGGGCGCGGTGCAGCCGCAGGCCGCGGGCGTGCTGGAGCACATCTTCCGGGACACCGTCATCGTCCGCGGTGAGGGCCCGATGGCGCCGCGTGACCCGATCGTGCTGAAGCTGCCGGACGACGCCCAGATGGTGCCGGACGGCGTGCAGCAGGAGTCGGCCGAGCAGTCCCGCTTCGGCGGTGGCGTGGAGCGCCTGGAGCGCGGACCGGAGATCACCGAGATCCGCTGACCGGATCGCGCGGCCGAGCGGCGCGCAGACGTCCCGATCTCGGCCGGATCACGAGGGTCGAAAGGGCCCGGACCCCGTTTGAGGGGGTCCGGGCCCTCGGCGTTTGCGCAGGTCACAAACGGGCGCGTATGAGTTCCGTCAACGGAGCGCTAATGGCCGTAAGGGAGGCGTCAACAGAGTTCGAGCCGCGTGGGAAGGACGCTTTGCTGTGGAGGTCCTCATCTCCCCAGTCATCTAGGAGCACACGATGGCCGACGTGGCCTTCGTCGTCGTCACGATCGCGGTCTTCGCGTTGGTGGCCCTCGTCGCCAAGGGGGTGACGAAGCTGTGACCATCGAGAACATCGTCGGCCTGATCGTTGCCGTCGCCCTGCTCGGATACCTGGTCCTCGCGCTCGTCTTCCCGGAGAGGTTCTGACGTGTCCATAGCTGCTTCCGCAGCGGGCGACATGAGCCCCGTCCTCGCAGGCGTGCTCCAGCTGATAGCGCTCACCGCGGCGCTGGCCCTGGCGTACCGACCCCTCGGCGACTACATGGCCGCCGTCTACAGCTCCCCCAAGCACCTCCGTATCGAAAAGGTCGTCTACCGCTGCATCGGCGCCAATGCGGACGCCGAGATGCGCTGGCCCGCCTATCTGCGCGGCGTCCTGGCGTTCTCCGCGGTGGGTGTGCTCCTGCTGTACCTGCTGCAGCGCGTCCAGGGCGGCCTGCCGCTGTCCCTGGGGTTCGCGTCGATCAGCCCCGACCAGGCGTTCAACACCGCGGCGTCCTTCGTCGCCAACACCAACTGGCAGTCCTACAGCGGCGAGCAGGCCATGGGCCACGTCGTGCAGACCGCCGGCCTGGCGGTGCAGAACTTCGTCTCCGCCGCCACCGGCATGGCCGTGGCCGTCGCCCTGGTCCGCGGCTTCGCCCGGTCCCGTACCGGCGACCTCGGCAACTTCTGGGCCGACCTGGTCCGCGGCACCATTCGGGTGCTCGTCCCGATCGCCGTCGTCGGCGCCCTCGTCCTGGTCGCCTGCGGAGCCGTGCAGAACTTCTCCGGCATCCACGAGGTCGGCCAGTTCATGGGCGGCTCCCAGCAGACCAACGGTGGCGCGGTGGCCTCCCAGGAGGTCATCAAGGAGCTGGGCACCAACGGGGGCGGCTACTTCAACGCCAACTCCGCCCACCCCTTCGAGAACCCCGACGCCTTCACCAACCTTTTCGAGGTCTTCCTGATCCTCGTCATCCCGTTCGCGCTGACCCGCACCTTCGGCAAGCTCGTCGGGAACGTGAGGCAGGGCTACGCCATCCTGGCCACGATGGGCGTCATCTGGCTCGGCTTCACCGCGCTGATGATGTGGACCGAGTTCGCCCACGGCGGCCCGGCCCTGCAGGCCGCGGGCGCCGCCATGGAAGGCAAGGAAACCCGCTTCGGCGTCGGCTCCTCGGCGATCTTCTCGGTGGCCACCACCCTGACCTCCACCGGAGCCGTGGACTCCTTCCACTCCTCCTTCACCGCGTTCGGCGGCGGCATCCAGCTGCTCGGCATGATGCTCGGTGAGATCGCACCCGGTGGAGTGGGCTCCGGCCTCTACGGCATGCTCGTGATGGCGATCATCGCGGTGTTCATCGCCGGCCTGATGGTGGGCCGTACGCCCGAGTACCTCGGCAAGAAGATCGGTACCCGCGAGATCAAGCTCGCCGCCTGCTACATCCTCATCACCCCGACGCTGGTCCTCGGCTTCACCGCCGCGTCGATGGTGCTGCCGGACGCGCTGGGCTCGATGCTCAACACCAAGGCGCTGGGCGCCGGTTCGCACGGCTTCTCCGAGGTGCTGTACGCGTTCACCTCCGGCGCCAACAACAACGGCTCCGCCTTCGGCGGCCTGAACGCCAACACGCCCTGGTACAACACCGCGATCGGTCTGGCCATGCTGCTCGGCCGCTTCCTGCCGATGGTGTTCGTGCTCGCACTGGCCGGCTCGCTCGCCGAGCAGAAGCCGGTCCCGGAGACCGCGGGCACCCTGCGCACCGAGAAGCCGCTCTTCGCCGGGCTGCTCGTCGGCACGATCCTGATCATCACCGGTCTGACCTACTTCCCGGCGCTGGCCCTCGGGCCGCTGGCGGAGGGCCTGTCATGACCGCCCCCGTGAAACCGGAAGGGCCCGGCTCCATGGCCTCCAGTTCGACAGCTACTCCGACTCGCGCTCCGCACCAGGACGTCCCCAGCGGGCACAAGCCCGGCGACGGCCGCGTGGGCGGCGGTCTCTTCGACCCCAAACAGCTGGTCAAGTCCTTCCCGGACGCGATACGCAAGCTCGACCCGCGGGTGATGGTCAAGTCCCCCGTGATGTTCGTGGTCGAGGTCGGCTCCGTCCTGACCACGCTCTTCGCCCTCAAGTCGCCCTCGGACTGGTTCGGCTGGGCGATCGCCGCCTGGCTGTGGCTGACCGTCGTCTTCGCCAACCTGGCGGAGGCGGTCGCCGAGGGCCGCGGCAAGGCGCAGGCCGACACCCTGCGCAAGGCCAAGACCGACACCGTGGCGCGTCGCCTGAGCGGCACCACCGAGGAACAGGTACCCGGCACCGCACTGCGCATCGGCGACCTCGTCGTCTGCGAGGCCGGCGACATCATTCCCGGCGACGGCGATGTCGTCGAAGGTGTCGCGTCGGTCGACGAGTCGGCCATCACCGGTGAGTCGGCGCCGGTGATCCGCGAGTCCGGCGGTGACCGCTCTGCCGTCACCGGCGGTACGAAGGTGCTCTCCGACCGCATCGTCATCAAGATCACGACGAAGCCCGGCGAGACCTTCATCGACCGGATGATCAACCTCGTCGAGGGCGCCGCACGGCAGAAGACCCCCAACGAGATCGCACTCAACATCCTGCTCGCGTCGCTCACCATCGTCTTCCTGCTGGCGGTCGTCACCCTCCAGCCGTTCGCGATCTACGCGGGCGCCGAACAGCCCATGATCGTGCTGCTGGCGCTGCTGGTCTGCCTGATCCCGACGACGATCGGCGCGCTGCTCTCGGCCATCGGCATCGCCGGCATGGACCGGCTCGTCCAGCGCAACGTGCTGGCCATGTCCGGACGCGCCGTCGAAGCGGCAGGCGATGTATCGACATTGCTGCTCGACAAGACCGGCACCATCACCCTCGGCAACCGCCAGGCAGCCGAGTTCGTGCCCGTACGCGGCACCACCGAGGCCGAGGTCGCCGACGCGGCCCAGCTGTCCTCACTGGCCGACGAGACCCCCGAGGGCCGCTCCATCGTCGTCCTCGCCAAGGAGAAGTACGGGCTGCGCGAGCGCCACCAGGGCGAGCTGGCCGACGCCGAATGGGTACCGTTCACCGCCCAGACCCGGATGTCGGGTGTGGACGTCACCGAGGACGGCCGGCACCGCAAGATCCGCAAGGGCGCGTCGGGTTCGGTCATCACCTGGGTCCAGGAGCGCGGCGGCGAGGTCGCCGCCGACGCCCAGCAGCTCACCGACGCCATCTCGCAGGCCGGCGGCACTCCGCTGCTGGTCGCCCTCGAGGACGAGCGCGGCCCGCGCGTCCTGGGCGTCATCCACCTCAAGGACGTCGTCAAGGACGGCATGCGCGAACGCTTCGTCGAGCTGCGCAAGATGGGCATCAAGACCGTCATGATCACGGGTGACAACCCGCTGACGGCCAAGGCCATCGCCGAAGAAGCGGGCGTCGACGACTTCCTCGCGGAGGCCACGCCCGAGGACAAGATGGCGCTCATCAAGCGCGAACAGGCCGGCGGCAAGCTCGTCGCTATGACCGGCGACGGCACCAACGACGCCCCGGCCCTCGCACAGGCGGATGTCGGCGTGGCGATGAACACGGGTACGTCGGCCGCCAAGGAGGCCGGCAACATGGTCGACCTCGACTCCAACCCGACCAAGCTCATCGAGATCGTCGAGATCGGCAAGCAACTCCTGATCACTCGCGGTGCGCTGACGACCTTCTCGATCGCCAACGACGTCGCGAAGTACTTCGCGATCATCCCGGCGATGTTCGCGGTGGCCTACCCGGGCCTGGACACCCTCAACATCATGCGGCTGTCCAGCCCCAACTCCGCGATCCTCTCGGCCATCATCTTCAACGCACTGATCATCGTCGCGCTGGTACCGCTCGCCCTCAAAGGCGTGCAGTACCGCCCGGTCAGCGCCGACAAGATGCTGCGCCGCAACCTGGCCGTCTACGGACTCGGCGGCCTGATCGCCCCGTTCATCGGCATCAAACTCATCGACCTGCTCATCTCCCTCATCCCCGGGCTGCACTGATCTAGGAGCTGGTGACCGACATGAACAACTCGGTACGCAACACCGCCCGGTTGCTGGGCGCGGGGCTGCGCGCCCTGCTCGTACTGACGGTGGTCTGCGGCGTCGTCTACCCGCTGCTGGTCACCGGAGTGGCGCAGGCCGCCTTCCCCGACAAGGCCAACGGATCCGAGGTGAGCTCCCACGGCAAGGTCGTCGGCTCCTCGCTGCTCGGACAGCGCTACGACAAGGGCAAGGACAAGGAAGGCAACCCGGTTGTGGACCTGAGGTTCTTCCAGCCACGCCCCTCGGCGGGACTGGGCAGCAACCAGACCAACGGCGTCAACACCCAGTACGACCTCCAGGTCTCCGGCGCCTCCAACCTGGGCGCCACCAACACCGACCTCGTCAAGGCGGTGAAGGAGCGCAAGAAGTGGGTCGCGGAGACGTACGGCGTCGCCGAGTCGAAGGTCCCGGCGGACGCCGTCACCTCCTCCGGCTCCGGCCTCGACCCGCACATCTCCCCGGAGTACGCCGAACTGCAGGCCGCCAGGGTCGCCAAGGAGAACCACCTGCCGGCGGACACGGTGCGTCAGCTGGTCAAGGACCATGTCGACGGTCGCGTCCTCGGTTTCATGGGCGAACCGCGGGTGAACGTCCTGGAGCTGAACATCGCCCTGAAGGATCTGGTGAAGGGGCGGGGGTAGAGCCTGGGTCCCGGGCGGTACAGAGCCGGCTGGTGCCGGGCTGGACGGGCCGGAGCAGAGCCGGAGCGAAGGGGGCGGGGGGGGGGGGGGGGGGGGGGGGGGGGAGCGTCGGGGGGCTTTCGTCTTGCCACTTGCTTGTAGGCCGCTTCGT
>NZ_JBVIRA010000018.1:0-17034 GCF_055576575.1 Streptomyces sp. NPDC033270 | reverse complement strand
GGGGGGGGGGGAGTTCCGGGTCCCTGGGGGGCAAAGGTCTGGCTGGTGCAGGGTGGGACGGACCGAAGAAGACCGGGAGAGGGGGGGGCGCCCCGGGGGAGAGGCCCCCCCGGGCCCGCCCTGTGCCTGTCTTCCGAAGTGCCCGCTGGGGCAAGGTGGTTGATTCCGCACCGCTCCGGCTCCAGGCCTTGACGGTGTCGTGGCTTCCCCTTACGTTCGCCAGCCATCGCAGGTGTTCATATCAACGCTTGCCGTTCATGTACGAGAACAGCTCCCGTCCATCGAGCATCTCGACAGGAAGGCACACCCCCCATGCGCAGAAAGCTCACCCTCGTCGCCGGTGTCCTGCTCGGCGCCCTGACGGCAGGCCTCCTCGTAGGCGCCCCGTCCACCGCGGCGCCGGCCGCCTTCACCCACCCCGGCGTCCTCGTCGGCACCGCCCAGCTCGACCTCACCCGAAGTAAGGTCAACTCCGGCTCCCAGCCCTGGAAGAGCGCATTCGACGCGATGATGGCGAGCAAATACGCCTCGCTGTCACGCGCCCCCAAGCCCCGTGCCGTCGTCGAATGCGGCTCGTACTCCGACCCCAACTACGGCTGCACCGACGAACGCGAGGACGCCCTCGCCGCCTACACCCTCTCGCTGGCCTGGTACATCACCCGCGACAGCAAGTACGCGGACAAGGCGATCCAGATCATGGACGCCTGGTCCGGCACCATCAAGGACCACACCAACAGCAACGCGCCGCTGCAGACCGGCTGGGCCGGCTCCTCCTGGCCCCGCGCCGCCGAGATCATCCGCTACACCTACGACGGCTGGCCCAAGGGCCGCGTCGACCGCTTCGCCGGGATGCTGCGCGACGTCTACCTCCCCGAGGTCATCAACGGCTCCAACAGCAACGGGAACTGGGAGCTGAGCATGATGGAGGCCGCCGTCGGCATCTCCGTCTTCATCGAGGACAAGGCCTCCTACGACAAGGCCATCGCCACATTCCGCGCCCGGGTTCCCGCGTACATCTATCTGAAGTCCGACGGTGACCTGCCCAAGACCACGCCCGGCAGCGGCCTGAACACCCGCGACAAGATCATCAAGTACTGGCAGGGGCAGACCACCTTCGTCGACGGCCTCACCCAGGAAACCTGCCGCGATTTCACCCACACCGGATACGGCCTGTCGGCCATCTCGCACATCGCCGAGACCAGCCGCCTCCAGGGCAACGACCTCTACCCGGAGGTCGCCGACCGCCTGCGCCACGCACTCGGCTTCCAGGCCACCTATGAGCTGGGTACGGCCCCGCCGTCATGGCTGTGCGGCGGCAGCGTCAAGCGCGGCTTGGGCCCCGTCACCGAGGTCGGCTACAACGCACTGCACACCCGGATGCACCACGAGATGACCAACACCCGGAAGCTGACCGAAAGGCAGCGACCGGCCGGCTCCAACAACCTCTTCGTCGGCTGGGAAACCCTGACCCATGCGGAGAACCCCAGCTAGGCGGACGTGGCCTGCAGTGACCGGGGCTGATCCAGAGTTATCCACAGGCGTTGCCTGCCGAACTGCGCGGTACGCATACTGACGCCATCGGCAGGCGACGCTGGGTTCGGATGATCGGGGCCCTCAACAGGCCGCGAACTGGGGGAAGTTGAATGCGGAGGGTTGCCGCTTAGCGGTCGGTGGTCTGTCGGGGGTGGCCGGCGGTCGGTCGTCGTGGTCGGTGGCGAAGCAAGAGTGACAAGAGTGAAGTGGGGGAGTGGACAGTGGGGGAAGGGCAATGAATGACGGGGGAAGTGGGGCAGGCGCGATGGTCGTCGTCGAGGACCTGCACCGCAGTTACGGCAGCGGCGCCGGCGCCGTCCACGCCCTGCGCGGGGTGTCGTGCAGCGTGCCGCGCGGCGAACTGGTCGCCCTGCGCGGCCGCTCCGGATCCGGCAAGACGACGCTTCTCAACCTCATAGGTGGTCTGGATACCCCGGACTCGGGGCGGGTCACCGTCGACGGCACGCCGCTCGCCGAACTCGGTGAGAGCGGGCTGCTGGAGATGCGGCGCGAACGCATCGGCTTCGTGTTCCAGTCCTTCGGGCTGATACCGATACTGAGCGCCGCCGAGAACGTCGGAGTACCGCTGAGGCTGCGCAAGGTCCCACCGCGGGAGCGCGACGAGCGTGTCGCACTGCTGCTGTCCCTGGTGGGCCTCGCCGACCATGCCGAGCAGCGGCCCGGCGAACTCTCCGGCGGTCAGCAGCAACGCGTCGCCATAGCCCGCGCACTCGCCAACCGCCCCGCCCTGCTCATAGCCGATGAGCCGACCGGACAACTGGACGCCGAGACCGGCATGGAGGTGATGGAACTGCTGCGCGCCGTGGTCCGCAGCGAAGGCGTCACGGCCCTGGTCGCCACCCACGACTCCAACCTTCTCGGTCTCGCCGACCGTGTCCTGGGGCTGAACGACGGTTTGATCACGGAGCAGGGCGAGGGGCGAGGGGAGGGGGAGGGGGAGGGGGAGGGGGAGGGGGGAGCCCCCGGTGGGGCTGAGGGTGATGTGTGGCAGCGGTCCGTTTAGGTCGCCTGTCACCAGAGGTCGCCGTCGCGCCAGTCGCAGGTGAGGTCGGTGTCGAGGTCAAGGGGAGTGGACGCGGTGGGGAGGACGTAGATGCAGCCGTCCTCGTCGGGAGTGCGCTGGAGGCCGTCCGGGGTGAGGGCCCATGAGCGGCCGCGCCACAGTTGCCAGCCGCGGGAGGCGTAGAAGTCCGCGGCCTCGTCGGAGGCGCCGAGCGCTCCGAGGTCGTAGCCGCCCCGGATGACGCGCTCCAGGGCCGCCATCATCGCCGCCCCATGGCCACGACCGCGCCGGTTCGCACGTACCCCGACGCCCTCCACGTATCCGCAGCGCAGCGCCCGGCCGCCGTGCAGCAGGCGGCGCTGGACCACGGACGCATGGCCGATCAGGTCGCCGTTCTCGTGGACCAGGGCGTGCAGGCCGCCGAGTGCGTGCTCCCAGTCTTCGGTGGTCATGTCGTCGAAGACGTCGTAGAGGAGGGTGCGGGTCGCCTTGAGGGTGGCGGTGTCCAGGTCCGAGGTGTGGGCGATGCGCACTTCGGTCATGGGGGGCGTCGTCGACGCGTTCGGAGGGGCCTCGGTCATGTGGGGCATGGTCGCAGCCGGAACGTGGCCGGGCCACGGCATTTTTCACCCAGCCTGCCTCCCATTCACCCTGTCCCCCTCCACTCAGCCCCCGCCCCCGGCTCCGCCCAGCCCGCCCGCCCTTCGCCACCCTCCCCTTCATCCCCCTCGCCCCATCAGCGGCGCGTCAGAAAAGGAGCGTTGGCCTGGTGCCCCGACGGTTCGGTCGCCGTCATGGACGGGCGACGTGGACAGGCTGGTGGCCCCGTGACCGCCCGACCGGGTGATCCGTGCCGCCGATACCAGCCACCAAGTGGCGCTACGCGGTGTGCGGCACCCGGATCGGCCAGTTGATCGACCCTTCAACCCCTCGACCGTTCGCCCCATCGACCCTCGCCCCCTCGCCCCCTCGCCCCCTCGCCCCTTCCCCCTCTTGGCCCTTCGCCCCCTCGCCCCTTCAGCCAATCGCCCGCCCAGCCGACCGTCATGCTGGGGGCCGCCGCGCACCTCCCCCTTCGCGTGGCGCCCATCCCCGCAGGGCGCCAGGGGTGCCGGTACCCGTACGGGTGGTCTTCGCAGCTCACCCGCCTTCCGGCGGCTTCGGCAGAGGGGCCGCCCGCCGCCCGTATCCCCGCCGTTGCCGGAGTCGCGGTGTCCCGTATCAGAGTCGCGTCAAGACCGGGCCTGAAGTCGTTACCTGGGGCTTTTGTCCCCTTGGAGGGTCGGTAGGGTCGCAGCAGGTACAGCCCGGTGGGGGCAGCCTTCACGTAAGACAATGAGGCCATGGCACGCGGCAAGCTACGGATATATCTCGGCGCGGCACCGGGCGTCGGCAAGACGTACGCGATGCTCTCCGAGGCGCACCGGCGCGTGGAGCGGGGCACGGACGTCGTCGTGGGGTTCGTCGAGCACCACGGCAGGCCCCGTACCGAGGTCATGCTGCACGGCCTGGAGCAGATTCAGCGCCGGGAGCTGGACTACCGCG
This sequence comes from Streptomyces sp. NPDC033270, assembly GCF_055576575.1. NCBI lineage: Bacteria > Bacillati > Actinomycetota > Actinomycetes > Kitasatosporales > Streptomycetaceae > Streptomyces > Streptomyces sp. NPDC033270. The sequence continues at coordinate 12,932 of NZ_JBVIRA010000018.1, read as the reverse complement.
ACGCGGTCTTCACCGAGATGGACGTGGACGCGGTACTGGAACGCAAGCCGGCCGTGGCGCTGGTCGACGAGCTGGCGCACACCAACGTTCCCGGTTCGCGCAACGAGAAGCGTTGGCAGGACATCGAGGAGCTGCTGGACGCCGGGATCACGGTGATCTCGACGGTGAACATCCAGCACCTGGAGTCGCTCGGGGACGTCGTCGAGTCGATAACGGGTGTGCGGCAGCGCGAGACCGTGCCGGACGAGGTCGTGCGGCGGGCCGATCAGATCGAGCTTGTCGACATGTCGCCACAGGCGATCCGTCGGCGCATGGCGCACGGCAACATCTACAAGTCCGACAAGGTCGATGCCGCCCTCTCCAACTACTTCCGGCCGGGCAACCTCACGGCGCTGCGCGAGCTGGCGCTGCTGTGGGTCGCCGACCGGGTGGACGAGTATCTGCAGGAGTACCGGGCGGAGCACTCCATCAGCTCCACCTGGCAGGCGCGTGAGCGCATCGTCGTCGGGCTGACCGGCGGGCCGGAGGGGCGTACGCTCATCCGCCGCGCGGCCCGGATGGCGGCCAAGGGGTCGGGCAGCGAGGTGCTCGCCGTCTACATCGCCCGCAGCGACGGGCTGACCTCGGCCTCGCCCAAGGAGCTCGCCGTCCAGCGCACTCTGGTGGAGGACCTGGGCGGGACGTTCCACCACGTCATCGGCGACGACATACCGAGCGCGCTGCTGGAGTTCGCCCGCGGGGTGAACGCCACCCAGATCGTGCTGGGGTCGAGCCGGCGCAAGGCCTGGCAGTACGTCTTCGGGCCCGGGGTGGGCGCGACCGTCGCCCGTGACTCCGGGCCCGACCTCGACGTGCACATCGTCACCCATGACGAGGTCGCCAAGGGCCGGGGGCTGCCGGTGGCGCGCGGCGCGCGGCTGGGCCGGGCTCGGATCATCGCCGGCTGGCTCGTCGGCGTGGCCGGTCCCGTGCTGCTGTCGCTGCTGCTGACCGGCATCGAGAACGGTCCCGGGCTGGCCAACGACGTGCTGTTGTTCCTGTTCCTGACGGTCATGGCGGCGCTGCTGGGCGGGCGGCTGCCGGCGCTGGCGTCGGCCGCCGTCGGCTCGCTGCTGCTGAACTTCTACTTCACACCGCCCACCCACACCCTCACGGTGAGCGACCCCAAGAACATCGTCGCCATCGTGGTGTTCTTCGCGGTGGCCGTGTCCGTCGCCTCGGTGGTGGACCTCGCCGCGCGCCGCACCCATCAGGCCGCCAGATTGCGCGCCGAGTCGGAGATCCTGTCGTTCCTGGCGGGCAGCGTGCTGCGCGGCGAGACGACCCTGGACGCCCTGCTGGAGCGGGTGCGGGAGACCTTCGGCATGGAGACGGTGGCGCTGCTGGAGCGCACCAGCGACGTCGACCCGTGGACCTGCGCGGGCCGGGCCGGCGACGCCGACAACGGCCGGCCGCTGCTGCGCCCCGAGGACGCGGACGTCGACATGCCGGTGGGCGACCACATGGCGCTGGCGCTGACCGGCCGGGTGCTGCCCGCCGAGGACCGCCGGGTGCTGGCGGCGTTCGCCGCCCAGGCCGCCGTCGTACTCGACCGGCAGCGGCTGGTGGGCGAGGCGGCGCGCGCCCGGGAGCTGGCCGAGGGCAACCGCATCAGGACGGCGCTGCTGGCCGCGGTCAGTCATGATCTGCGGACCCCGCTCGCGAGCATCAAGGCCTCGGTGACCTCCCTGCGCTCCGACGACGTGGCGTGGTCCCCGGAGGACGAGGCGGAGCTGCTGGCCGGTATCGAGGACGGCGCGGACCGGCTGGACCACCTGGTGGGCAACCTCCTGGACATGTCCCGGCTGCAGACCGGCACGGTCACGCCGCTGATCCGCGAGATCGATCTCGACGAGGTGGTGCCGATGGCGCTGGGCGGCGTGCCGGAGGGGAGCGTCACCCTCGACATCCCCGAGGAGCTGCCGATCGTGGCGGTCGATCCGGGGCTGCTGGAACGTTCGGTCGCCAACCTCGTCGAGAACGCCGTGAAGTACAGCCCGGACGGCGAGGCGGTGGTGGTCGCGGCCAGCGCGCTGGGCGACCGGGTGGAGCTGCGGATCGTCGACCGCGGTCCGGGCGTCCCCGACAGTGCCAAGGGCCGGATCTTCGAGCCGTTCCAGCGTTACGGAGACGCCCCGCGCGGCGCGGGCGTGGGCCTGGGCCTCGCCGTGGCGCGCGGTTTCGTGGAGGCGATGGGCGGCACGCTCGCCGCCGAGGACACCCCCGGGGGCGGGATGACGATGGTCCTCACCCTCCGGGCCGCGCCCGGCCGGCCGCCCGTCAGGCCGGACCTTCCCGCCCAGGCCACGACGTGAGCCGGGCCGTACGGACCACACTCAGCACACACCCCGCGGGTCCGGCCCGCGGGACGACGACACCACGAGGAGAACGCCAGTGAACCGGGTGCTTGTGGTCGATGACGAGCCGCAGATCGTCCGCGCCCTCGTGATCAACCTGAAGGCGCGCAAGTACGAGGTCGACGCCGCCCCCGATGGGGCGACCGCCCTGAAGCTCGCCGCCGCCCGCCACCCCGATGTCATCGTGCTCGACCTCGGGCTGCCCGACATGGACGGCGTCGAGGTGATCAAGGGGCTGCGGGGCTGGACGCGGGTGCCGATCCTGGTGCTCTCGGCGCGGCAGACGTCCGACGAGAAGGTGGAGGCGCTGGACGCGGGCGCGGACGACTACGTCACCAAGCCGTTCGGCATGGACGAGCTGCTGGCCCGGCTGCGGGCGGCGGTGCGCCGTGCCGAGCCGACCGGGCCGGCCGAGGACGAGGTGGTCGTGGAGACCGAGGGCTTCACCGTCGACCTCGCCGCCAAGAAGGTCAACCGCGGCGGCCGGGACATCCGGCTGACCCCCACCGAGTGGCATCTGCTGGAGGTCCTGGTCCGCAACGCCGGCCGGCTGGTCAGCCAGAAGCAGCTGCTCCAGGAGGTCTGGGGCCCGTCGTACGGCACCGAGACCAACTATCTGCGGGTCTACATGGCCCAGCTCCGCCGCAAGCTGGAGAGCGACCCTTCGCACCCGAAGCACTTCATCACGGAGCCGGGGATGGGCTACCGGTTCGAGCAGTAGGGCCCGTGCGGTCAGAGCGGCACGGCGTGCTCCCCCAGGCCGGCGGGCGGCATTCGGGCAGTTCGGCCCCGTGCGGTGGGGGCCGGGGGCCCGGCTGGTTGCGTACGGAGTACGAAGTTCGCGGCGCGGTGTGGGGTGGCGGGCCGGTGACGTGCGTACATCAGCCCCTGTGCGGGCCGTGATTCCGGGGCCCGGCCACCGGTACGCTGGGTTTCATGAGTGCAGGTACCCGACCCGAGAAGCCGGCCGGTCGCTTCCGCCGGTTGCTCGACAGGCTGTCCTCCTCCGAGGAGGAGCTGCAGTCTGCCGAGCTGCAGCAGGATGCGCAGGACGCGGGGTGCACCCGTATCTGCGACTGCGACGACCGGCAGATAGTCAAGGTCACCGGCACCCTGCGGCATGTCACGCTGCGGCCGCGCGCCGGTGTGCCCGCGCTCGAGGCGGAGCTGTTCGACGGCTCCGCCGCCCTCGACGTGGTGTGGCTGGGCCGCCGCTCCATCGTCGGGATAGAGCCGGGCCGCAAGCTCATCGCCTCGGGCCGGGTCTCGCTGAGCCACGGACGCCGGGTGCTCTTCAACCCGAAGTACGAACTCCGACCGCTGGGACAGGAGTAGCCGGTGACGTCTTACGACCGACCGACCACTGACGCGGATGCCGACAGCCCTCACGACGCCTCCGCACCGCCCCCGACCCAGACCGGCGCCGACGGGGCGGCCGACGGCAGACAGGTGACCGAGGCGGCGCTGTTCGAGGCGTTCGGCGGGGTACGCGGCATGGTGGAGACCGTTCTCCCCGGCCTGCTGTTCGTCGCGATCTTCACGGTCAACAAGGACCTGCATGTCTCGGCGATCGCCGCGCTGGCCGTCTCGCTGGTGCTGGCGGCCGTCCGCCTGATCCGCAGGGACACCGTCAAGCACGCCTTCAGCGGTGTCTTCGGGGTGGCCTTCGGCGTGGTCTTCGCGATGATGACCGGCAACGCGAAGGACTTCTATCTGCCGGGCATGCTGTACACCCTCGGGCTGGCCCTGGCGTACATCATCACCACGCTCGCCGGGGCCCCGCTGATCGGGCTGATCCTGGGCCCGGTGTTCAAGGAGAACCTCTCCTGGCGCACCCGCAACCCGGGGCGGAAGAAGGCGTACGCCAAGGCCAGCTGGGCCTGGGGCCTGATCCTGCTCGCCAAGTGCGCGATCCTCTTCCCGCTGTACTGGTGGGCGGACACCACTCAGCTCGGCTGGGTGCTGATCGCGCTGAAGATCCCGCCGTTCCTGCTCGCGGTCTATCTGACCTGGGTCTTCCTGGCGAAGGCGCCGCCGCCGATCGATGTCTTCGCCGAGATGGAGGCGAAGGAGAAGGCCGAGGAGGAGGCCGAGGAGCGGCGCCGCGCCGAGCGCGAGGCCGAGGCCGATGCCCCGTACGGGGACGTGGTGGCCGAAGTGGCCACCGAGCACCGGCCGGGGGCGCCGCGACACCGCCGCTGACGCACGGCCGCCAGGGGGGCCAACCGCCAAGGCGTCCCACCGTCAGCGCGCCCAGCCACCGGCGCGTCCAGCCACCGGGGCGGGAAACACGAGCAACGCCAGGGGCCCGGGAACCGCACATGGTTCCCGGGCCCCTGGCGTTGCACGACGGCTCCACGGGCGCGTCGGCGGGCGGTGCTACGCCTCTTCGCGCCGCACCGACAGCAGGTCCTCCAGCTGCTCCTCACGCGACTGGGCCGCGACGAACAGCAGCTCGTCGCCCGCCTCCAGCGCGTCCTCCTTGTTCGGCGTGAGCACCCGCGTGCCGCGGATGATCGTGACCAGGGAGGTGTCCTCGGGCCAGTCCACATCGCCGACGCGGGTACCGGCCAGCGCGGCCTCGGGGGGCAGTGTCAGCTCGACGAGGTTGGCGTCGCCGTGGCTGAAGCGCAGCAGCCGTACGAGGTCGCCGACGCTCACCGCCTCCTCGACCAGGGCCGACATCAGGCGCGGCGTGGAGACCGCGACGTCGACGCCCCAGGCCTCGTTGAACAGCCACTCGTTCTTCGGGTTGTTCACCCGGGCGACCACCCGGGGCACGCCGTACTCGGTCTTGGCGAGCAGCGAGACGACGAGGTTGACCTTGTCGTCGCCGGTCGCGGCGATCACGACGTTGCAGCGCTGCAGCGCCGCCTCGTCGAGCGAGGTGATCTCGCAGGCGTCGGCCAGCAGCCACTCCGCCAGCGGCACCCGCTCGACCGAGATGGCGGTCGGCGCCTTGTCGATCAGCAGGATCTCGTGACCGTTCTCCAGGAGCTCACCGGCGATGGAACGGCCCACCGCGCCGGCGCCTGCGATAGCGACCCTCATGCGTGCGCCCCCTCAGGACCCGTGGCGAATGCCGCCTCGACCTTCTCGACCTCGTCGCTGCGCATCATCACATGCACCAGATCGCCCTCCTGCAACACCGTCTGCGAGGTCGGCAGCATCGCCTCGCCCAGCCGGGTGAGGAAGGCCACGCGGACGCCGGTCTCCTCCTGCAGGGTGCTGATCTTGTGCCCGACCCAGGAGGCGGCGGTGTGCACCTCGGCGAGCTGGACGCCGCCGCTGGGGTCGCGCCACAGCGGCTCGGCGCCCGACGGCAGCAGCCGGCGCAGCATCTGGTCGGCCGTCCAGCGGACGGTGGCGACGGTGGGGATGCCCAGGCGCTGGTAGACCTCGGCGCGGCGGGGGTCGTAGATACGGGCCGCGACGTTCTCGACACCGAACATCTCGCGGGCCACCCGGGCGGCGATGATGTTGGAGTTGTCGCCGCTGGAGACGGCCGCGAAGGCGCCCGCCTCCTCGATGCCCGCCTCACGCAGGGTGTCCTGGTCGAAGCCGACGCCGGTGACCCGGCGGCCGCCGAAGGCCGAGCCCAGGCGCCGGAACGCGGTCGGGTCCTGGTCGATCACCGCGATGGTGTGACCCTGGCTCTCCAGGGTCTGTGCGAGCGCGGAGCCGACGCGCCCGCACCCCATGATGACGATGTGCATGCTGATTACCCCGTGCCCTGTACTAGCGCGTTGTCCTGCACAAACACCCTGCTCACTACTTTCTTCTCCCAGTACCGGCGACACGAAGCCACGGCTCGCGTTACGGACCGGGTACGGCAAACGGGAGCGCCGGGCGCACCACGGTCCGGTACAACCGTAGCCGTAATGCCGCCCCTCGTAGGGGGCGCGGTGGGCCGCGGACGGAAGCGGGCCGGCCGGTCCCGCGGCGGTGTGCCGCGCCGGGCTGCGCCGCGCCGCGCCCGTAAGGCACGCTACGAGGTGTGTCCAACCTGCCTCTGCCACCCCAACAGGCCCCCGCCACCCCGCACATGGTCGTCTGCGGCGACGATGCGCTCGCGCACCGGCTCGCCGCCGAGCTCCGGGACGTCTACGGCGAACGGGTGACGCTCGTCGTCCCCTCCGCCCGCGAGACGCACCGCCCGCGGATCCCGCCGCCGGCCCGCGCGCTCGACCGGGCGACCGCGCTGCTCGGCCGGATGTCGGCGGCGATGTCGCGGACGGCGCTGCTGCCGCCGGAGGAGCCCGGGGACGGCGAGCCGGCGGCGGAGGAGGGGACGTTACGGGTGCTGGAGTCGGCGCAGCCGGACGATGCGGCGCTGTCCGCGGCGCGCATCGTCGAGGCGGAGGCGCTGGCGCTGGTCTACGACGACGACGAGCTCAACATCCATGCCGCGCTGCGCGCCCGCCGGCTCAATCCCCGGCTGCGGCTGGTCATCCGGCTCTACAACCGCAAGCTCGGTCAGCACCTGGCGGCGTTGCTCGACCAGGCCGCGGCGGTCGCCGCCCAGGCCGCCGGGGACACGGCGGGCGGCGCGGACGCGGGGGTCGACGCCTCCACGACCGTGCTGTCGGACGCCGACACCGTGGCGCCGGCGCTGGTGGCCACCGCGGTCGCCGGGACCAGCAAGGTCATCGAGGCGGACGGGCTGCTGCTGCGGGCCGTGGAGCGTGCGCCGGTGCCTCCCGGCCGGCCCGGCGATCCCGGATTGTGCACCCTGGCGCTGCTCTCTGCGTCTGCCGGCGACCCCGCGTCCGTCGCCGCCGCCTCCGCGGGCATACCGGGTGCGGCGGCCGGCGACGAGGGGCCCGTCCTGCTGCCGGACGAGGCCGCTGCGGGGGCCGCGTCCGGCTGCGGCACCGTCGTCCTGGAGACCGTCTCCTATACGGGGCGGCCGGTGCGCCGGCACTGGCTGCGGGGCCGGGGTGCGCCGGTCGCCTCGCTCTTCTCCCGGCGGCTGCGCTGGTCGCTGGCCGGCATCGTCGGCGCGGTGGTGGCGCTGGCCGTCGCCTCGTGGCTGACCGTGGGCGAGAACCCGGTGCACGCCGCCTATCTCACGCTGCTGGACCTCTTCGCGATCAACGATCCGGCGGTCGACGCGCCGCTGCCCCGCAAGATCCTTCAGCTGCTGTCCGGGCTGACCGGTCTGCTGCTGCTTCCGGTGCTGGTCGCTGCGGCGTTCGAGGGCCTGGGCACCTTCCGCAGCGCCTCGGCGCTGCGGCGGCCGCCGCGCGGGCTGTCGGGACATGTGGTGCTGCTGGGCCTGGGCAAGGTCGGCACCCGGGTCCTGGCCCGGCTGCACGAGATGGGCATCCCCGTGGTGTGCATCGAGGGGGACCCGGAGGCGCGGGGCATCGCGCTGGCCCGGCGGCTGCGGGTGCCGACCGTCCTGGGGGACGTCACCCAGGAGGGCGTCCTGGAGGCCGCGATGATCGACCGGGCGGCCTCGCTGCTCGCGCTGACCAGCGAGGACACCACGAATCTGGAGGCCGCTCTCTACGCCCGCTCGGTCACGCCGCAGCTGCGGGTGACGCTGCGGCTGTTCGACGACCGGTTCGCCACCGCCGTCTACCGCACCCTGCGCGCCGCGCACCCCGGGGCGCGGACCCGCAGCCGCAGCACCTCCTTCCTGGCCGCGCCCGCCTTCGCCGGCGCGATGATGGGGCGCCAGATCCTGGGAGCCATCCCGGTCGAGCGCCGGGTGCTGCTGGTCGCCAGGGTCGAGGTCCGCGGCCATGCCGCGCTGGAGGGCCGTACGGTCGCCGAAGTGCTGCGGCCGGGGCGGCTGCGGTTGCTGGCGGTCGACACCTCCGCGCCGGACGACCCCGCGCCGGACGCCCCGGCCACCACCCCGCCCGCGGACGGCGGGGGCGGGGAGCGGGGGCCGGCCCACCTGGTGCACGAGCTGGGTGACGGCTATGTGCTGCGGCCCCAGGACCGGGTGCTGCTGGTCGCCACCCGGCAGGGGCTGGGCGATCTGCACTCCCGGCGCTCGCGGGCGGCCGGGGCCGGGACGCGCCCGGGCTGAGGAGGTGACGAACGCCACGGGGGCCGGCCCGCGGCGGGGGCGGCGTGCACACGACGTGCGGATCTTGTGGAGGCGGCGGTCCGGGGCGGGCCGCGAGCAGGGGCGGTTGTGAACCGGCCCACGCCGCGCTGCTCGCCCGTGCGGGTGGCGGGTGGGCACGGGCCTTGACGAAGCCTTAGCATCCTCGGGTGTCCAAACTGACCGACGTGCCCAAACGGATCTTGATCGGGCGCGCACTGCGCAGCGACAAGCTGGGGGAGACCCTGCTTCCCAAGCGCATCGCACTCCCCGTCTTCGCCTCCGACCCGCTCTCCTCCGTGGCCTACGCGCCGGGCGAGGTGCTGCTCGTCCTGTCCGTCGCGGGTGTCTCTGCGTACACCTTCAGCCCCTGGATCGCGGTCGCGGTCGTGGTGCTGATGTTCACCGTCGTCGCGTCCTACCGGCAGAACGTGCACGCCTACCCGAGCGGCGGTGGTGACTACGAGGTCGCCACCACCAACCTCGGCCCCAAGGCCGGTCTCACCGTCGCCAGCGCCCTGCTGGTCGACTATGTGCTGACCGTCGCGGTCTCGATCTCCTCCGGAATCGAGAACCTGGGCTCCGCGATCCCGTTCGTCGTCGAGCACAAGACGCTCTGCGCGGTCGCCGTGATCGTCCTGCTGACGCTGATGAACCTGCGCGGCGTCAAGGAGTCCGGCAAGCTCTTCGCGATCCCGACGTACGTCTTCGTCGCCGGTGTCTTCATCATGATCGCCTGGGGCGTGATCCGCGCCGTGGTCATGGGCGACACCATGAAGGCCCCCACCGCCGACTACACCATCCACGCCGAGCAGGGCGGCCTGGCCGGCTTCGCGCTGATCTTCCTTCTCCTGCGGGCCTTCTCCTCCGGCTGCGCCGCGCTGACCGGCGTCGAGGCGATCTCCAACGGCGTGCCCGCCTTCCGCAAGCCGAAGTCGAAGAACGCCGCGACCACCCTCGCCCTCATGGGCGGCCTGGCCGTCACGATGTTCTGCGGCATCATCGGCCTGGCCATGGCCACCAACGTGCGGATGGCGGAGAACCCCGCCAAGGACCTGCTCGACCACGGCACGCCGCTCGGCTCCGGCTACACCCAGAACCCGGTCATCTCGCAGGTCGCCGAGGCGGTCTTCGGCAAGGGCAGCTTCCTGTTCGTGGTCCTCGCCGCGGCCACCGCCCTGGTCCTCTTCCTCGCCGCCAACACCGCCTACAACGGCTTCCCGCTGCTCGGCTCGATCCTCGCCCAGGACCGCTATCTGCCGCGCCAGCTGCACACCCGCGGCGACCGTCTGGCGTTCTCCAACGGCATCGTGCTGCTGTCCGGTGCCGCCGCGATACTCGTCTACCTCTACGGCGCCGACTCCACCAGGCTCATCCAGCTCTACATCGTGGGCGTCTTCGTCTCCTTCACGCTCAGCCAGACCGGCATGGTCCGCCACTGGAACCGCCATCTGCTGACCGAGAAGGACCCGGCCAAGCGCCACCGGATGCACCGCTCGCGCGCCATCAACGCCTTCGGCGCCTTCTTCACCGGCCTGGTCCTGGTCGTCGTCCTGCTGACCAAGTTCACCCACGGCGCCTGGGTGGCCCTCCTCGGCATGGTCATCTTCTTCGTGACGATGTCCGCGATCCGCCGCCACTACGACCGGGTCGCCGACGAGATCGCCGCCGAGGACACCCCCGACGACGACGTCGTACGGCCCTCCCGGGTCCACTCCATCGTCCTGGTCTCCAAGGTCCACAAGCCCACCCTGCGCGCCCTGAACTACGCCAAGCTGATGCGCACCGACACGCTCGAAGCGGTCAGCGTGGACGTGGACCAGGCCGACACCCGGGCCCTGCGGGAGGAGTGGGAGCGCCGCGGCATCGAGGTGCCGCTGAAGGTCCTGGCCTCCCCGTACCGCGAGATCACCCGGCCGATCATCGACTACGTCAAGTCGCTGCGCCGCGAGAGCCCCCGCGACGCCGTCTCCGTCTACATCCCCGAGTACGTCGTCGGCCACTGGTACGAGCACCTGCTGCACAACCAGTCCGCGCTGCGCCTCAAGGGGCGCCTGCTGTTCACTCCCGGCGTCATGGTCACCTCCGTGCCCTGGCAGCTGGACTCCTCCGAGGCCGCCAAGCTGCGGGCCCGCAAGCGCGCCGAGTGGAACGCTCCCGGCGCGGTGCGCCGCGGGCCGGTCGCCCAGCCGAAGAAGGAGAAGGCGGCCACGAAGAAGTAGCGGACGCCGAGGGACTGTCCGAGGGGCCCGGCCCCGACCCATCGGACAGTCCCTAGGGCTCACAGGGCCCGGTGCACGTCGCCACGGGTCCGGGCCATCACACGGCGGGACGTAGAATGGACGGCTGGCGTCCCGCCGCCCCGTCCCGCCGTCCCGCCCGGCACCACCCCACCTCAGGAGCCCTCCCGCCATGCAGGCAGAACCCAAGAAGTCGCTGGTCGGCGAGGAGTACGAGGTCGAGGTCGGCCCGGTCGCGCACGGTGGCCACTGCATCGCCCGCACCGACGAGGGCCAGGTGCTCTTCGTCCGCCACGCCCTGCCCGGTGAGCGCGTCACCGCCCGCGTCACCGACGGCGAAGAGGGCGCCCGCTTCCTGCGCGCGGACGCCGTGCAGATCCTGACCGCGTCCAAGGACCGGGTCGAGGCCCCCTGCCCCTTCTCCGGCCCCGGCCGCTGCGGCGGCTGCGACTGGCAGCACGCCGCGCCCGGCGCCCAGCGCCGCCTGAAGTCCGCGGTCATCGCCGAACAGCTCCAGCGCCTGGCCGGACTCTCACCCGAGGACGCCGGCTGGGACGGCACCGTCGAGCCCGCCCCCGGCGACAAGGTCGCCAAGGGCGAGGTGCCGGCCTGGCGCACCCGCGTCCAGTACGCCATCGACGCCGACGGCCACGTCGGCCTGCGCAAGCACCGCTCCCACGACGTCGAGCCGATCACCCACTGCATGATCGCCGCGCCCGGCGTCTCGGAACTCGGCGTCGAGCAGCGCGACTGGCCGCAGATCGCCACCGTCGAGGCGATCGCCGCCACCGGCTCCCACGACCGCCAGGTCATCCTCACCCCGCGCCCCGGCGGCCGCCTCCCGATCGTCGAACTCGACAAGCCGGTCTCGGTCATGAGGGTGGGGGAGAAGGACGGCGGCGTGCACCGCGTCCACGGCCGCCCCTTCGTCCGCGAACGCGCCGCCGGCCGCACCTGGCGGGTCGGCAACGGCGGCTTCTGGCAGGTCCACCCGAAGGCCGCCGACCTCCTCGTCGAGGCCGTCATGCAGGGCCTGATGCCCAAGAAGGGCGATATGGCCCTCGACCTGTACTGCGGCGTCGGCCTGTTCGCCGGAGCCCTCGCCGAACGCGTCGGCGACAAGGGCGCGGTCCTCGGCATCGAATCCGGCAAGCGCGCCGTCGAGGACGCCCGCCACAACCTCGCCGACCTCGACCGCGTCCGCATCGAACACGGCAAGGTCGAGTCCATCCTCCCCCGCACCGGCATCACCGACGTCGACCTCGTCGTCCTCGACCCACCCCGCGCCGGCGCCGGCAAGCAGACCGTCCACCACCTCGCCTCCCTCACCCCCCGCCGCATCGCCTACGTCGCCTGCGACCCGGCGGCCCTGGCCCGCGACCTGAAGTACTTCGCGGAGGCGGGGTACGCGCCGCGGCGGATGCGGGCGTTCGATCTGTTCCCGGTTACGCACCATGTGGAGTGTGTGGTGATCTTGGAGCGGGCAGAGAAGCAGCGCTGAGCCGCGGGTTCTTCTGGACCGCCCTGCCGCGGCCGGCTGTGCTCGACCTGCTTCCCCCTGTTTCCCAAAGTCCGCCACGTGGAGCGTGTCCCCAGCTCGCGCCAGTCGACCGTCGGGTCCGCGTCGAAGCTCCTGGCGGGCACTCCGCGGTCTCGATCTCGGTGATGGTCGACGCCGGTTGCGGCGCACGGAGGACCAGAAGGACCAGGCGACTATGGGCGCCGTGCACCAGGCAGACGTATGGGCGCTGTGCACCACGCAGACGTAGTCGTCGAGGGTGCCCTGGCAGACCACCAGGTAGGTAGTAGGGGAGCGGATGCGTCCATCACGGCTCCCCTCGCAGGCGGCCTACCCCTACGAGCGTGCTGACCCGGGCCAGACCATCGGAAACGCCTGCCTTATGGATGCCCCCGTGACCAGCTGGTCCGGCAACCTAGCGGGTCCGGGACAGCTCGAAGCACCGCGGACGTGCCCCCGAGTCGTGCCGCACTCATAGGATCGTGTAAGTTCTTCGAGTTGCCACGGAGCCGACCGGCCCCGGAACAACCATCCCGCCGCTTCGCGGCACACCACTACTGCACGGCCCCTCACCGGGAAGAATTTCGGCATGCCGAAATTCGGACCGCGGCGCGATTATGCGCCGACGAGGAATTCCGCTAAAGTAGTGATCACGCCGAAAGGCGCGAACAAACCCCCTCCGACGGGGAATCGGAAACAAATTCGGACCGGCAACG
>NZ_JBVIRA010000017.1:187628-198289 GCF_055576575.1 Streptomyces sp. NPDC033270 | reverse complement strand
CCCCCCCCCCCCCCCCCCCCCCCCCCCCCCCCCCCCCCCCCCCCCCCCCCCCCCCCCCCCCCCCCCCCCCCCCCCCCCCCCCCCCCCCCCCCGGTTCAGGTATCGGGGCACGTCGTGTGCATCGGGGCGCGCCCTCTCTATCGGGGGTATTTCGGGACGTGACGATCCTCACGCTCGCTTCACAGAACGGCAATGCGTTGTTTACCGTTCAATCGGGTGTGCGGTGCGGCGACGCACCCGCCCCGAACGCCCCGGCCAGTTCCCCCCGTCTGGCCGGGGCTTCGTCATACCGTCCACGGCAGCGCGGCGAGGGTTGACGCCTGCGGAGGCCGTCGAGGTGCGGGGGTGCGGAGCCCGGCGCACGCTGGAGGCATGTCCGAGCATCCGCCTGTCATCGTGCACCCGCCGACGCCCTCTGGTGGTCGACGGGTGACCGTACGTGGGCAGATCGTCGGCCTGGCACACGGCCGTGGCGATGTTGCCGAGTTCCTCCGTCGCGCGGGAGTCGCCGACCCGGTCGAGGACATCCGGCTCGACGACCCCCGGCTCGTCGAGTGGCGTGGCGGCTCCCTGGACGACTGGCCGATGCCGTCGCCGTGACCGCGCGACCACCGGTTGCCGCGAGGGGGCGCCACCGCGCTGTCAGTGGCGGGGGGTATGAATGACAGGGACAGCGGTCACGTCGTGGACGGCGGCAATGATGCAGAGGAACGGGGGCTGGGCATGAGCGACAGCGGGGACGGTGGCTCCGGCGACGACTCCTACGACGCCGGCGGCGCGACGAGGGGCGGGTCCGGATCCGATGCGCCGGCGAGTCTGGACGTCATACGCAGAGCCATGCGCTGGGAGACCCTGGTGATCGTCCTGGTCCTGGTGCTCCTCACCGTGGTGGCGTCCTAGGGCTGTCCCAGGGCTGCCGTAAGGCGAGGCCATAGACGTCCGCACGACTCTTCACACCACTCTCCGCACGGTCGTCGGCGCGATCCCCGGCGTCCGAGCGTCCCGTCCGATTTCCGCCAGCGTCGCCGCCCGGCCTGCCGCACAGTGGACTCTGTGATGAACGAGGACAGCAGGTACGAGGCGGTGCGCAGCAGAGACGCCAGGTTCGACGGTGCGTTCTTCTTCGCCGTGTCCACGACGGGGATCTACTGCCGGCCGAGCTGCCCGGCCACCACACCCCGGCGGCGCAATGTCACCTTCTTCCCGACCTCGGCGGCCGCGCAGGGCTCGGGCTTTCGCGCCTGCCGCCGCTGCCGGCCCGACGCGGTGCCCGGCTCGGCCGAGTGGAATGCCCGTGCCGATGTCGTCGGCCGCGCCATGCGGCTGATCGGCGACGGGGTGGTGGATCGGGAGGGGGTGTCCGGACTGGCCGCGCGGCTCGGCTACAGCGCGCGGCAGGTGCAGCGGCAGCTGGCCGCGGAGTTGGGCGCCGGGCCGGTGGCGCTGGCGCGGGCGCAACGCGCCCACACCGCCCGGGTCCTGCTGCAGACCACCGGCCTGCAGGTCGCCGAGGTCGCCTTCGCGGCCGGGTTCGCCAGCGTGCGCCAGTTCAACGACACCATCAAGGAGATCTACGCGCTCACCCCGAGCGCGCTGCGCGCCGCCCGCCCAGGGAAGGCGCCCCGACCCGGCCCGACGGCCCCGCCCGCCACCCCCGGCGTACTGCCGCTGCGGCTCGCCTACCGCGGACCGTACGCCGCGCGGGAGATCTTCGACCACCTCCAGCGGCGGGCGATCACCGGCGTCGAGGAGGTGACCGGCGAGCCCGGGGCCCGTACCTACCGGCGCACCCTGCGCCTGCCGAACGGCCCCGGCGTCGCCGAGGTCGACGAGTCGCCCGGAGCCGGCTGGCTGGAGTGCCGGCTGCACCTGACCGAGCTGCGCGATCTGACCACCGCGAGCCAGCGGGTGCGCTGCCTGTTCGACCTGGACGCCGATCCGTACGCGGTGGCCGAGCGGCTCGCTGCGGACCCGGCCCTGGCACCGCTGGTGGCCCAGCGCCCAGGGCTGCGCTCCCCGGGCACGCCCGCCCCGCACGAGCTCGCGGTCCGCGCGGTACTCGGCCAGCAGATCTCGGTCGTCGCGGGCCGTACGCTCGGCGGCGCGCTGGTCGCCGCGTACGGGGAGCCACTGCCCGCAGCGGCGGGCGGGCTCACCCATCTCTTCCCGCGCGCCGAGGACCTGGCGCAGGCCTCGCTCGCCGAACTCGGCATGCCCGAGCAGCGGCGGAACACCCTGCGCGCCCTCGGTGCCGCGCTCGCCGACGGCACCGTCACCCTCGACGCCGGGGCGGACCGGGACGAGGCCGAGCGCCGGCTCCTCGGCCTGTGCGGCATCGGCCCCTGGACCGCCGGCTACATCCGGATGCGCGCCCTGGCGGACCCCGATGTGCTGCTGCCCGGCGACGCGGCGGTACGCGCCGGAATGCGCCGGGCCGGGGCTCCGACGGACGCTCTGCAGGTCCGTGCGCGGGCCTGGTGCCCCTGGCGCTCCTACGCGATGCACCACTTCTGGAACGCGCCGGCCGCAGCGGAGGAGGCCCGGCACCGCGGCACCGCCCGTACCGGGAACGAACCGCCTCCGTAGACCGACCCCCCTACCGACCCACGCCCGCAGACCACGGAAAGAACAGGACCATGACGCGCTACACCACGCTCGACAGCCCGCTGGGTGAACTCCTCCTGGTGGGCGAGGAATCGGCCACCGCCCCCGGTGGCACCGCACTCGCCTCGCTGACCGTGCCCGGACAGAAGGGCGGCGCGAGTGTCCAGGACGACTGGACGCACACCCCCGAGGCGTTCGCCGAGATCGCGCGCCAGCTGCGCGCCTACTTCGACGGTACGCTGACCCGCTTCGACATCGAGTTCGCGGCCACCCCGCGCCCGGGCACGGACTTCCAGCGGCGCGTGTGGCAGGCGCTGGAGGCGATTCCGTACGGGACCACGACGACCTACGGACGGATCGCCGCCGACATCGGTGCCGCGCGGGGCGCCGTGCGCGCCATCGGCACGGCGATCGGCGCCAACCCGCTGCTCGTCGTCCGGCCCTGCCACCGGGTGATCGCCGCGGACGGATCCCTCTCGGGCTACGCGGGCGGGCCCGAACGCAAGCGGCGGCTCCTCGGACTGGAGGGCGCCGTACCGGACGCCGCCTGAGCGCGCCCGCCGCCGGCCGGCCGTGCGCCACCCCGGCCGCCCTGAACGCCGACGCCCCACAGGAGCCCGCCATGACCACCACGACCCTCAAGCGCCGAACCCGTCACGCGGTCCTCGCCGACCGGGTCGCGGCCGCCGACTGGACGGCGATCGGGGAGGAACTCGACGCCACGGGGTGCGCCCTGACCCCGCGGCTGCTCACTCCGGCCGACCGCCGCGCCCTCGTCGCCCTGTACGACGACGCCGACCGCTTCCGCTCGACCGTCGACATGGACCGGCACCGCTTCGGGTCGGGCCAGTACCGCTACTTCGCCGACCCGCTGCCCGCACCGGTCCAGGCGCTGCGGGAGGCGTTCTACCCGTATCTGCTGAGGACCGCCCGCGACTGGGCGGACAGGCTCGGCAGGCCGGCGCCCTGGCCGGACACCCTGGGGGAGTGGCTTGCCCGGTGCCATGAAGCCGGCCAGACCAAGTCCTCGCAGATCCTGCTGCGTTACGGTGCGGGCGACTGGAACGCGCTGCACCGCGACCTGTTCGGGGAGATGGTCTTCCCGCTGCAGGTCGTCATCGGCCTGGACGAGCCGGGCGCCGACTACACCGGCGGGGAGTTCCTCCTGGTCGAGCAGCGGCCGCGGGCCCAGTCCCGCGGCACCACCACCGTCCTCCCACCGGGCCACGGCCTGATCTTCACCACCCGGGACCGCCCCGTACGCTCCACCCGGGGCTGGTCGGCGGGGGCCGTACGCCACGGAGTCAGCACCGTCCGCTCCGGCCGCCGGCACTCCCTGGGACTGGTCTTCCACGACGCCTGAGGCCCGGCCCAGGGAGGTGCCCGACGGGTCAGAGCCTGGAGCCGCCGGTGACGTCGATGCGCTGGCCGGTGATCCAGCGGGAGTCGTCCGACGCGAGGAACGCGGCGGCGTCCGCGATGTCGGTGGGCTTGCCGATCCGGTTGAACACCGAATAGGCCGCCAGCGCGGCCCGCCCCTCGGGAGTCGACCTGCGCACCGCGGTCACATCGGTCTCGACCCAGCCGGGGGCGAGGGTGTTGACCGTGATGCCGCGGTCGCCGAGCTCCTTGGCGAGGGCGAGCGTCAGGGTGTCCAGCCCGCCCTTGGCGATGCTGTAGGCGATCTGTGAGGGGTGCGCCGTACTCGTCACCGCCGACGAGACGTTGATGATGCGTCCGCCGTCCCGCATCCGGCGCAGACCGTGCTGGACGATGAAGAGCGGGGCCTTGGTGTTCACCGCGAGGGTGCGGTCGAACTCCTCGGGGGTCACCTGGTCTATCCGCCCGGGGAAGTTGAGCCCCGCGTTGTTCACGAGGATGTCGAGCCCGGGCTCCGCGCCGCAGGCGGCGAGTTCGGCGTCGAAGGCGGCGAAGAGGGCCTCGGCATCGCCCGGGACCCCCAGTTCCGCGCCGATGACGAACGCCCGGCCGCCGGCGCCGGTGATGCTTTCGGCCGTCTCCTTGGCCGCGGTGTCGTTGCTGCCGTAGTGGACGGCGACCAGGGCGCCGTCCTGCGCCAGGCGCTGCGCGATGGCTCGGCCGATTCCCCGGCTGGAGCCGGTCACCAGCGCCGTCTTCCCCTTGAGGTCACCCATGGTCGTTTGGCCTTTCCTGTGCTTGTGGCGGGCATGCCGTCACCGGCTGCGGTCCCTCGCCGAGCGGCGACGGCGCGTGCACGTGCAGGCGCGAGGCACTCGGCGCGTGCGGCCGGTGAGCTGTGTCGTCAGCCGCGGGCGTCCAGTGCCGTGAGGGTGGAGACGAACACCGGCTCACCGTCCTGCAAGCCGGTGACCTGGACCATTCTGGTGCAGGGCAGGGCCGGCGGGACCCAGCGGGCCTCGATCACGCAGGGGGTGCCGTGCTCGGCGTAGCGGAGGAACTCCGTGCCGAGGGCGTACGGCACGAAGCCGTCGGGCGCGGTCAGGGCGTGGGCGGCCTGCTGCGCCGCATCGAGCAGCACCATGCCGGGAACATGGTCGTTCGCCGGGTTCACCACCGCGGCGTGGTCGGGCGCGATGCGCAGCAGCCAGCGATCGGGCCGGTCGGTGGGGGAGAGCAGGACGTCGTGGGCGGTGGCGCTGCCGGTCAGTTGGGGCGGGACGGACGCCGGGAGCGGTCCGGGGGCGCGCCGCGCGGTCAGCCGCTCGCCGCGGATCCGGCGGTAGACGGCGGGCGAGGTGACGGTGACATGGGAGTGGCCCGTCGCCACGATCCGCCCCGCCGAGCGCAGGGTCATGTCGAACCGGCCGCTGGTCAGCGTGCCGGCCCGCATGCGCATCCGGCTGCAGACGACGTCGATCGTCAGGGGTGTGGCACGGTCCCCGGTGTCGAGGTGCGGGGAGTGCGTGGCGAAGATCAGGTCGCCCAGGATGAAGTGGTGGCCGACCGGTACGCCGAGTTCGGTGTGGGAGAGCAGCAGCCCCGCCTGGCGGATGGTCTCACCGATGAGGATGAGGTGGTGGCCGTCCTGGTTGACGGTGAAGTATCCGTGGTCGCTGGGCCACTGGGCGGTGACCGAGAAGTGGGAGTCGTCCAGTCTGCGCCAGGAGGAGACCAGAATGTCGTCGACGATGGGACGGTGCACGTACTCGCGGCGGACCGGGGCTCCGGGAAGGGGTGGGGTGGCGGCGCGCCGGCCGGGTTCCCGTGGCATGTGATGCGGGGCTTCGCACGGAACTGTGTCGCTGACGTGCAACGCATCGCTCACGGCTGCCCCCAGGTGTCTCTACGGGATGAGGTCCATCGCTGATAAGATACGTACCATCCGGTTTTATTTTCAATGCCGGGCTGGGGGAAAGGGGAAATAGGCTGGTGGGGCGGTGACTTGACCAGTGGCCGGCGCCCGCGAAATGTGAAGGCTTCGACAGACAGGAGGCGTCCTGTGGCACAACAGGACCGCGCGATCCGGACCCGACGAGTGATCTTGGAGGCGGCCGCGGCGGTATTCGACGAGCAGGGCTACGACCGCGCGACGATCGCCGAGGTCCTCGAGCGCGCCGGTGTGACGAAGGGCGCCCTGTACTTCCACTTCGCCTCCAAGGAGCAGCTGGCGCTCGCCGTGCTCGAAGAGCATGTGACCGACATCGCCGTCGAGCCGCAGCAGATCAAGTTGCAGGAGTTCGTCGATTCCGGCCAGGTCCTGGCGTTCCGGCTGCGCAGCGACCCGATGCAGCGCGGGGCGGCCCGGCTGGCGGTCGAGCAGGGGTCCAACCACCTGGACCGCAAGCGGTCGATGCTCTCGTGGACCGTGTTCGTCGAGGGCCTGCTGACCGATGCGCGGGCGCGCGGTGAAATCCTGGACAGTGTCGTGATCCACGAGACCGCCGAGCTGTTCGTCGGCGCGTTCGCCGGGATCCAGATGATGTCCCATGCGCTGACCAATCAGGCCGACCTCTGCTACCGGCTGACCGTCTTCTTCCAGCACACCCTGCCGAGCATCGCGGTGCCGGCCGTCCTCGCCCGGCTCAACCTGGACCCGGAGCGCGGTGCGAAGCTGGACGCCGCTCTTCGGCGCGGAGCGGAGGTCGGCGCCGTCGCTGAGGCTCATGCCGGTGCCGGTGTTCCTGCCGGTGCCGAGGGCGCCGTGCACTGAACGGTGTCGGACCAGGCCGTGCACTGAACAACGGCGTCGGACCAGGGTGGCCGATGCGGCCGGGTCCGCGGCTTCCGGGGCGGCGAAAAAATACCGCACAGGCGGTGTGGTCGAGCCGTGAGAGGCACGGCCGTGTGAGGCGTATCACCGCTGCCGTCCAGGGTGTTGACCAGGCGGCGGAACGGCCCCCCGCGATACAACGTTCGTCATGCACGTATCCATCGCCCCACCGCACGCACCCCTGCCGCCCCGGAGGCCGCACGCATGACGCAGACGACGGACCAGCCGTCCGAGAGGACGGCCACCGCCGTTCCCCCGGTGTCCGACCCGGCCGCGGGCGGCCGCCGAAGAGCCCGCGGCGGCATCGTCCCGGTCCTCGCCTTCGCCGGCATCGCCGTCGCGGTGATGCAGACGCTGCTCGTGCCGGTCATCAAGGACCTGCCGGTACTGCTCAACACGGCACCCAGCAACGCCACATGGGTCATGACGGCCACCCTCCTCGCGGGCGCCGTCTCGACGCCCATCATGGGGCGGTTGGGCGACCTCCACGGCAAGCGGCGGATGCTGCTGACCAGCCTCGCGGTCATGGTCGTCGGCTCGCTGATCTGCGGATTCACCAGCGACCTGGTCATCATGATCATCGGTCGGGCGCTGCAGGGCTTCGCCATGGGCGCGATCCCGCTCGGCATCGGCATCATGCGTGACGAGCTGCCGCGCGAGCGGCTCGGCTCGGCCATGGGCCTGATGAGCTCGTCGATCGGCGTCGGCGGCGGACTCGCGCTGCCGGCCGCCGCGCTGGTCGCCCAACACGCCGACTGGCACACCCTGTTCTTCGGCGCCGCCGGGCTCGGCGTGCTGTCGATGCTGCTCACCCTCCTTGTCGTACCGGAGACTTCGGTACGCGCCCAGGGGCGCTTCGACGTGATCGGCGCCCTCGGCCTGTCCGCCGGTCTGGTGGCCCTGCTGCTGCCCATCACCAAGGGCAGCGACTGGGGCTGGAGTTCGCCCACCACCCTCGGCCTCTTCGGCGTCGCCGCCGTCGTGCTGGTGCTGTGGGGAGTGATGGAGCTGCGGATCGGCGACCCGCTGGTGGACCTGCGGACCACGGCCCGCCGCGAGGTGCTGCTGACCAATCTCGCCTCGATCACGGTCGGTGTGGCGTTCTACGCGATCTCGCTGGTCCTGCCGCAGCTGCTGCAGCTGCCCGAGTCGACCGGCTACGGGCTCGGCCAGTCCATGGTGGTGGCCGGACTGTGCGTGGCGCCGCTCGGCGTGACGATGATGTTCGTCGCCCCGCTGTACGCGCGGATCGCGGCCCGGCGCGGCCCCAAGGTCTCGCTGCTGATCGGCATGCTCGTCATAGCGATCGGCTACGGCGCGGGCATCGGCCTGATGAGCGCACCCTGGCAGACCGTCATCATCGCGGTGGTCGTCGGTGCGGGCATCGGGCTGGCGTACTCCTCGCTGCCCGCGTTGATCATCGGTGCCGTCGATCCGTCCGAGACCGGCGCGGCCAACGGTCTGAACACCCTGATGCGATCGATCGGCACGTCGGTGTCCAGCGCCGTGATCGGCATGGTGCTGGCTCACATGTCCCAGCGCGTGGGACCGGCCACGATCCCCACGCTGGCCGGCTTCCGGGTCGCCTTCCTGATCGCCACCGCCGCGGTCCTCGTCGGCGTCGCCCTGGCCTCCTTCCTGCCGGCGCAGCGCACGGAATCCCGCCCGACCCTGGTGGCGCAGAGCACGGACGACGCGGAGGACGCGGACGGTGCGCAGGACGTGGCCGCCGTGGCGGCGGGTGACGTCACTGCCGGCGGACCCGGCGCGCGGACCTCCCCGGGAGCGTCCGCCCCCGCCGCCGCGACCACCGCGCACGACCGGCCCGCCGGATTCCGCGGCCGCGTCCTGGACCTCTCCGGCGCGCCGGTCACGGGCGCGAGCGTCACCCTCATCGACCGGCAGGGCCGGCAGGCCGGCGTCACCACGGCCGCCGCCGACGGCGGCTACGCCCTCGCCGCGCCCGCCGCCGGCACCTACGTCCTGACCGGCGCCGCGCCCGGCCACGCCCCCTACGCGGCCTCCGCCCGGTACCGGGGCGAGGGCCCGCCGGTGGAGGTGGACCTGATCCTCGCGGGCACCGGCCGACTGGGCGGCATCCTGCTCGGCGGCCCGGAGGGCACGCCACTGGCCGGCGGGAGCATCGTCGTCACCGACGCCGGCGGTGAGGTGGTGGCCCGCACGACGTCGGGTACGGCGGGCGACTGGGAGTGCGCACAGCTGCCGCCGGGCGCCTACACCCTGGTCCTCGGCGCCCCCGGCCATCGGCCGCAGGCCCGTGCGCTGGAGCTGACCGGCGGGGAACCGGGCCGCCAGGACGCCCGGCTGCAGCGGACGGCCATGGTCCGCGGCACGGTACGAGGACCCCAGGGCCGGCCGCTCGCCGACGCGGCCGTGACCCTCGTCGAGGACGGCGCGGTCGCCGGGTACGCCCTCACCGGCGCCGACGGAGGCTTCGCCTTCGGTGACCTGACCGGCAGTCACTACACCCTCACCACGGCCGGCTATCCGCCGCACGCCACCCCGGTGTCCCTCGCCGCCGGTGCCGACGCGACCTGCGATGTGGTCCTGGAGCCTGCCCAGCCGTCCACCGGCCGGCGCTGACCGGGCCGCGCGAAGGTGCGGGCGTGGCAGGCGCCGTGCACCTTCGCACGGCCGCCGGCCGCCGGGCGGGCGGTGGCACTTTCCGGGGCAGCGCCTGCACTTTCGCCGCAGGCGGCGGCGACACCCGCCGCCACGCCGCCGACGATCCGGTGCCCGACCCGCCGAACTTCGGAGCCGGCCACGGGCCCGGGAAGTAGGCCGAACCTCGCGGTGCCGCATTCGCAACCCGGGAATTTTCTGCGAGCCTGGGCGGCGCGCCCGGAATCCCGGCTGGTCAAAGAGGTGCCGGGGTCATCGGCGTGCCGGGCACGCTGCCTCGTTAGTGGTGTGTTAGTGCCTCGTTAGCGGACCGGCAGTGCCCGGGGCCACGCTGGAAGAACAACGGACGGACCGCACGCACCCATACACGAGCTCGCACCTACCAGGACGAGGGGGACACTCATGTCGCTCACCATCAAGACGCCCGGCCGCGGCCGCCGTGTCGCCGCCGGATCGCTGATCGCCGTGGCAGCGCTCGCGCTGACCGCCTGCCAGGACGGGAACGGCACGGCCTCCCGCCCCTCGTCGGCAGCCGCCCCCGTCACGTCCCAGAACCAGGAGAGCGGCAGCGGCGCCGAGGCCCCCGGCGCGAAGCAGCCGTCGTCGGCCGGCGAGCAGTCCGCGGCCGGCAAGGAGTCCGCGGCCGGCGAGAAGCCGTCGGCGAACACGGCGACCCTGCCCGGCGGCAAGGCCACGGGCGGCGCCCCGAGCGCCTCGGCGTCGCACACCTCGGCCATGACGGCGTCGGACCGCTGCACCGCCGCCGACATGTCGCTGCGCCTGGGCGCCTCCGACATCGGCGCGGGCAACATCCGCTACCCCCTCGTCTTCACGAACAACGGCAAGAAGGCCTGTACGCTGCGTGGCTTCCCCGGGGTGTCGCTGATCCAGCGCGACGGCTCACCGGTCGGCAAGCCCGCGACCCGTTCGGGCGGCGCCGGCGGCAGCGTCCGGCTCCAGCCGGGACAGAGCGCGCACGCCCTGCTGCACACCGTCAACGACGGGGTCACGGACACTCCCTGCTGGAAGAACTCCCAGATCGTCTTCGTCTACCCGCCCGGGTCCAAGGACTCGATGACCACGGGCAGCCGGGGCCTGCGGGTCTGCGGCGGACGGTTCGACGTGACCGCGGTGGAGGCCGGGGCGCTCGGCTGACGCCCGGCACGGTCCCCTGCGGGCGCCCGGTCCACCGGGGCGGGCG
>NZ_JBVIRA010000017.1:171315-187618 GCF_055576575.1 Streptomyces sp. NPDC033270 | reverse complement strand
CTGGGGCAGGGGGTTTCCGCCACCCCGGGGGGGAGCTGGGCCCCCCCCCCCCCCCCCCCCCCCCCCCCCCTCCCCCCCCCCCCCCCCCCGCCCCCCCCCCCCGCTGCGTCATGACCCCGCCACGCTGCGTCACCGCAACGGCCCCCGGTGACCGGCCCGGCGGGTCAAGGGGTGTTACCAAGGTGGACGGAAGCCTTGAACCATCGCTTTCGTTGCATATCCGCCTAGGAGACATCGCCATGTCCGCAGCATCGAGCGTGGCCGACAAGGCCGCCGCGAACGGAAAGCCGTCCGCCGAGGACGAGTCCCCGATCCATATCCTCTGGATCAACGCCGGTCTGAGCTGCGACGGCGACTCGGTGTCGCTGACCGCCGCGACCCAGCCGAGCATCGAGGAGATCGCGCTCAGCGTGCTACCGGGACTGCCCAAGGTAGCCGTGCACTGGCCACTGATCGATTTCGAGTGCGGCCCGGTCCAGGGCGCGGACACCTTCATCGAGTGGTTCTTCAAGGGCGAGCGCGGTGAGATCGACCCGTTCGTCCTTGTCATCGAGGGGTCCGTCCCCAACGAGTCGATCAAGCCGGAGGGCTACTGGTGCGGTTTCGGCGACGACCCCGAGACCGGCCAGCCCATCACCACCAGTGAGTGGATCGACCGCCTCGCCCCCCAGGCGCTCGCCGTCGTCGCGATCGGTACCTGCGCCACGTACGGCGGCATCCACGCCATGTCCGGCAACCCGACCGGCGCCATGGGCGTGCCCGACTACCTCGGCTGGGACTGGACCTCCAAGGCCGGCATCCCGATCGTGTGTGTGCCCGGCTGCCCGATCCAGCCGGACAACTTCTCCGAGACGCTGACCTACCTGCTCTACCAGGCGGTCGGCGCGGCCCCGATGATCCCGCTGGACGAGCAGCTGCGACCCACCTGGCTCTTCGGCGAGACCGTGCACGAGGGCTGCGACCGGGCCGGCTACTACGAACAGGGCCAGTTCGCCACCACCTACGACTCGCCCAAGTGCCTGGTGAAGCTCGGATGCTGGGGCCCCGTGGTCAAATGCAATGTCCCCAAGCGGGGCTGGATGGACGGCATCGGCGGCTGTCCGAACGTCGGCGGCCTCTGTATCGCCTGCACCATGCCCGGCTTCCCCGACAAGTTCATGCCGTTCATGGACGAGCCGCCCGGCGGCAGGGTCTCCAGCGCCGCCAGCACGGTGTACGGAAGCGTCGTCCGCCGGCTGCGCGGTATCACCGCCAAGACCGTCGACCACGAACCCAAGTGGCGCCACCGCGGCGACCAACTGACCACCGGCTACCGCAAACCGTGGTGAGTGCACACCCCGAGCCGTTTTGAACACGACCCCGGACTCTCCGTCCGACCCCACCTCCTGCGTACAGAAGGGCAACGGCACACACGATGGCACCCAAGACGAAGGCGGCCGGTGACGGCAGCGGTCTGACGGAGATGTCCTGGGATCCGATCACCCGGATCGTGGGCAGCCTCGGCATCCACACCAAGATCGACTTCAAGCAGAAGCGGGTGGCGGAGTGCTACAGCACCTCGTCCGTCTTCCGCGGCTACAGCGTCTTCATGCGCGGCAAGGACCCGCGCGACGCCCACTTCATCACCAGCCGGATCTGCGGCATCTGCGGCGACAACCACGCCACCTGCTCGGTGTACACGCAGAACATGGCCTACGGGGTCAAGCCGCCGCACCTGGGGGAGTGGATCATCAACCTCGGCGAGTCCGCCGAGTACATGTTCGACCACAACATCTTCCAGGAGAACCTGGTCGGGGTCGACTACTGCGAGAAGATGGTCCGCGAGACCAACCCCGGGGTCTGGGAGGTCGCCCAGCGCACCGAAGCCCCGCACGCCGGCGACCACGGTTATCGCACCATCGCCGACATCATGTCCGCCCTCAACCCCATCGAGGGCGAGTTCTACCGCGAGGCGCTGCAGGTCAGCCGCTACACCCGGGAGATGTTCTGCCTGATGGAGGGCCGCCATGTGCACCCCTCCACGCTCTACCCGGGCGGCGTCGGCACCATCGCCAGCGTCCAGCTCTTCACCGACTACCTCAGCCGGCTGATGCGCTACGTCGAGTTCATGAAGCGCGTCGTCCCGCTCCACGACGACCTGTTCGACTTCTTCTACGAGGCCCTTCCGGGCTACGAGGAGGTCGGCCGGCGCCGCGTCCTGCTGGGCTGCTGGGGCGCCCTCAACGACCCGGAGCACTGCGACTTCACGTACCGCAACATGACGGACTGGGGGCGCAAGATGTTCGTCACCCCCGGCATCATCGTCGACGGCAAGCTCGTGACCAACGACCTCACCGAGATCAACCTCGGTATCCGGATCCTGCTGGGCAGCTCCTACTACCAGGACTGGCAGGGCCAGGAGCAGTTCGTCACCCACGACCCGCTCGGCAACCCCGTCGACCCGCGCCACCCGTGGAACCAGCACACCATCCCCGCCCCGCAGAAGCGGGACTTCAACGACAAGTACAGCTGGGTGATGTCCCCGCGGTGGTTCGACGGCAAGGAGCACCTGGCGCTGGACACCGGCGGCGGCCCGATCGCCCGGCTCTGGTCCACCGCGCTGTCCGGGCTCGTCGACACCCCGTACGTCAAGGCCACCGGCCAGAGCGTGGTCATCGACCTGCCGCGCAGCATGACCAAGCCCGAGGCCCGCTTCGAATGGAAGATCCCGAAGTGGAGCAACGCCCTGGAGCGCAACCGCGCCCGCACCTACTTCCAGGCCTACGCGGCCGCCATGGCGCTGCACTTCGCCGAGCAGGGCCTCAACGAGGTACGCGCCGGACGCACCCAGACGTGGGAGAAGTTCGAGGTCCCCGACGAGTCCATCGGCTGCGGTTTCACCGAGGCGGTACGCGGCGTCCTCTCGCACCACATGGTCATCCGGGACGGCAAGATCGCCAACTACCACCCCTACCCGCCGACTCCGTGGAACGCCAGCACCCGCGACAGCTACGGCACCCCGGGCCCGTACGAGGACGCCGTCCAGAACACCCCGATCTTCGAGGAGAACACCCCGGAGAACTTCAAGGGCATCGACATCATGCGCACGGTGCGCAGCTTCGACCCGTGTCTGCCCTGCGGCGTCCACATGTACGTCGGCGACGGCAGATCCGTACAGAAGATGCATGTGCCCACCGGCCTGAGCGGGCTGTCCGGATGAGCGCCCCCACCGCCCCGGAGCCGACCGCCGCGCCGAACGCGGAGGCGACCGGCCGCCGCGTCGAGGAGGTACTGGACCGCCTCGCCCGGCGCGAGGACCGGGAGGCGAGCACCGCCGCCGAGGAACTCGTGCGCGCGCTGATGGACTTCTACGGCGCGGGGCTCGCCCGGATCGCGCACCTCCTGCAGCGCGACACGGGCGACGGCGGCCCGTGGGCGGCGCTGCTGGGCGACGAGCTGGTGACCGGGCTGCTGGTGCTGCACGACCTGCACCCCGAGGACACCGCCGCCCGCATCGACCGCGCCCTGGACAGCGTCCGCCGCCGGCACCCGGCCGACGTCGCGGAGTTCGCCGCCGACACCGGCGTACTGCGGCTGCGGTCGGCCGACTCCGGCGGCTGCGGCTGCCCCAGCACGAGCCAGGCCGCCCAGCAGGCCGTCGAGGCCGCCCTGAGCTGCTTCGCGCCCGAGGTGACCGCGGTGCAGTGGGAGGCGGCCGAGGCCCGCACCGAACCGCCGCTGCTGCAGATCTCCAGCCGCCCGCCGACCGCCGCCACCGTCTCGTGAGCGCCCCGCAGACGGCGGCCATGCGTCTGGGGCCGCTGACCGCCCACCGCGGTCTGCGCCGCTTCCGCGCACCGGCACCGCCCGCACCCGAACGCTGCGAACTGTGCGCCATGGTGCTCGCCGAGCACAACCACCGCCACCTGGTCGACATCAGCCGCCGCGCGCTGGCCTGCGCCTGCACCCCCTGCGCGCTGCTCTTCGACGCGCCCGGCGCCGGGCAGTTCCGCAGCGTCCCCGACCGCTACCTCGTCGACCCCGGCCACACCCTCGACGACGGGGCCTGGAACCTGCTGCAGATCCCCGTCGGCGTCGCGTTCTTCCTGCGCCACTCCGACCTGGACCGGCTGGTCGCGCTCTACCCCAGCCCGGCCGGCGCCACCGAGAGCGAACTCGACCCGTCCACCTGGCAGACCGTACTGGCCGCCAGCCGACTGGCCGAACTCCTCCAGCCCGACGTGGAGGCGCTGCTGCTGCGCCGCATCGAGGGGCGGATCGACTGCTATCTGGTCCCCATCGACATCTGCTACGAACTCGTGGGCCGGATGCGGCTGCTGTGGCGCGGCTTCGACGGCGGCGCCGAGGCGCGCGCCGCGCTCGCCGACTTCTTCACCAAGGTCGCCCGCCGGGCCCGTCCCCCGAAGGAGGACGACCGGCCGTGACCGATCTGTCCTTCGTCTGCACCGGTGTCCGTGCCGACCCCTACGCCGCCGCCCCCACCCTGCTGTTCCGGCTGCGCCTGACCGCCCCCGACCCCGCGGTGCGGGTGCACGCCCTCGCGCTGCGCTGCCAGATCCGGATCGAACCGGCCCGGCGCGGCTACCTGCCCGAAGAGGCCGAGGCGCTCGCCGACCTCTTCGGCGACCGCTCCCGCTGGAGCAGCACCCTGCACCCCCTGCAGTTCGCCCAGGTCTCGCTGGTCGTCCCCGGCTTCACCGGCGAGTGCGAGGTGGATCTGCCCGTCCCGTGCAGCTACGACCTGGACGTCGCGGCCGGCCGGTACTTCCACGCGCTGCGCGACGGCGAGGTCCCGCTGCTGCTGCTCTTCTCCGGCACGGTCTTCGCCGGCGCCGGCGGCTTCCAGGTCCAGCCGGTGCCCTGGAACAAGGAAGCGTCCGTCCGCATGCCGGTGACGGTCTGGCAGGAGATGACCGAGGCGCACTTCCCCGGCTGCGGCTGGCTCCGGCTGCCACGCGAAACCCTCGACGCCCTGCTCGCCTACCGCTCCCGGCGCGCCCTGCCCTCCTGGCAGGCGACCGTCGAGGCGCTGCTGGCCGGCGCCGACGGCCCCGAGCCGCCCGCCCCGCGCGCCCGGCTCTTCCCCGGGGCCGCGGCCCGTCCCGTCACCGAGAGGACCGCACCGTGACGACCGGCGTCCTGCCCGACGAGGCGGCGGACCGCTTCGCCACCGCCCGCCAGGTGGCCGACGCGGTGCTGTTCGAGGGCTATGTGCTCTACCCGTACCGTGCCTCCGCCGCCAAGAACCGGCTCCGGTGGCAGTTCGGCGTCCTGGTGCCGCCGGGCTGGGGCGCCGAGCACGCGGAGCACTCCTTCCAGCGCACCGAATGCCTCATGGAGCCCAGGGCGGGCGCCCGGCTCTCGGCCGAACTGCGGTTTCTGCACGCCCAGCGGCGCACCGTCCAACGCCTCGTCGCCGATGGGGAGTTCGAGACCGTGGAGCAACTCGAACTGCCCGACCGGGTGGTGTCCTGCTGGGACGAGGGGACCGAGGAGCGCATCACCCTGGACGTGGACGTCGCCAAGCTGACCGACGAGGGACTGACGATCCCGTTCACCCGCCCCGCGCATGAGGAGACCGAGCCGGTCCACGACGCCCAGGGGCGGCCGGTCGGCCGGCTGGTGCGCCGCCGCGCCGGGATCGAGGGCCTGGTACGGCTGACCGCCGACGCGCTCGACGGACCGTACGCGGCGCTGCGGCTGACCGCGACCGTGGAGAACACCAGCACCTGGCAGCCGGACGACGCCGGCGCCGACCGGTCCGCCGCGCTGCCGTACTGCCTGGTCGGCGCCCATCTCCTGCTCGGCCTGAGCGCGGGCTCGTTCCTGTCCATGACCGACCCGCCCGAATGGGCCCGGGCCGCCGCGGCGTCCTGCCGCAACGAGCACTCCTGGCCGGTGCTGGCAGGCGAGTCGGGCCGCGCCGATGTGGTGCTGTCCTCCCCGATCATCCTGGAGGACCATCCGGCCATCGCCCCCGAAAGCCCCGGCGCGCTCTACGACGCCCTGGAGATCGACGAGATCCTCGCGCTGCGCACCGCCGCCCTCACCGACCAGGAGAAGCGCGAGGCCCGCGGCACCGACCCGCGCGCCGCCGACGTCATCGCGCTCGCCGACACCATGCCGCCCGAGGTCCTGGAGCGGCTGCACGGCGCCGTCCGGGCGCTGCGCGAGGTGACCGACGCCGGCCCGGCCGCCCCCGCCGACCCGGCCGCCCCCGACGTGCCGGGCACCCGCCCGGACACCCCCTGGTGGGACCCGGCCGGCGACCGCGGCGTCGACCCGGCGCACGACCGGATCACCGTCGACGGGCGGTCGGTCGGCGCGGGCAGCCGGGTGCTGCTGAAGCCGGGCCTGCGCCGCACCGACGCCCAGGACCTCTTCCTCCAGGGCCGCAGCGCCCGGGTCGAGGCCGTGCTGCACGACGTGGACGGCGGGGTGCACCTGGCGGTGACCGTCGAGGACGATCCGGGCGCCGACATCCAGCGGGAGCAGGGCCGCTTCCTGTACTTCCAACCCGATGAGATCGCCCCTCTGGAGGACGCGTGAGCTCCGCCGCCCCCGCCGCCGGACCGCCCGGGAAGACCCTGATCGCGGGCGTCGGCAACATCTTCCTCGGCGACGACGGCTTCGGCGTCGAGGCCGTCCGCCGGCTCTGCGAACACCCCCTCCCGGAGGGCGTGGAAGTCGTCGACGCCGGTGTCCGGGGCGTGCACCTCGCCTACCAGATGCTGGAGGGCTACCACACCGTCCTGCTCGTGGACGCCGCCGCGCGCCGAGGCGCACCCGGCACCGTCTACCTCCTCGACGCCACCACCTCCGCCCCCGCCGCCGGCGCCCCCGCGCTCGACGGCCACCACATGACCCCCGACACCGTGCTCGCGCTGCTCGACACGCTCAGCGCGGGCACCGGCCAACGGCGCCCGCGGCGCGTCCTGGTCGTCGGCTGCGAACCCGCCGAGGTCGCCGAAGGCATCGGGCTCAGCGCGCCGGTCGAGGCGGCGGTCGACGAGGCCGTACGGCTGATCCTGCGTCTGGTCGGCGCGGACGCACCGGCATCCGGCGCCACGGACGAGCCGGAACCGGGTGCCGCGGAGCAACCGGAACACCCCGCCGAAGAGCCGGCACCGGTCGCCAACGGACCGGGCACCAGTGAGAGGAACACGACACCATGCTGAAGCTCGCCCTGGGCGGCGCGGCCGCCACCGCGCTCGCCCTCGCCCTGAAGTCCCTGCTCCCCGACCTCAAGCGCTATCTGCGCATCCGGGCCATGTGACGGGACGGCGGCCGGCCACCGCCCGCGCTGCACCGAACGGCGTACGCCACCGCGCCGCCCCGGCGAGGCACCCGGGCCGCCCCGCGGCGGCGCCGTCTAATGAAGCCCAGGGCCGCCGGACACCCCCCCGGCGGCACCCGGCCGTCCCCGCACCAGAGAGGGACCGATGCACGAGATGTCCATCGCGCTGGCCGTCGTGGACCAGGTCGAAGGCGCGGCCCGGCCCGCCGGGGCCACCGCGGTCCGCAGCGTCCGGTTGCAGGTCGGCGAACTGGCCGGAGTGGTCCCCGACGCACTGGCCTTCTCCTTCGAACTCGCCTGCGCCGGCACGGCGTTGGAGGGCGCCGAACTCGTCATGGAACCGGTGCCCGCCCGCGCCCGCTGCGGCCCCTGCGCGACGACCTGGCAGGTGGGCATGCCGCCGCGGCTGAGCTGCCCGGACTGCGGCGGGGCGACGGACGGGCTGCTGTCCGGCCGTGAACTGCAGATCGTCACCGTGTGCTGGAACGACGCCCCGGTCCCCGCACCGATTCCTCAGGAGCGCTGAACCATGTGCCGTGTCGTCGACCTGCAACAGGCCGTCCTCGCCAAGAACGACGCCTGCGCCCACACCCTGCGCGAGGACCTCGCGGCCAGGGGCACCGCGGTCGTCAATCTGCTCTCCAGCCCCGGCAGCGGCAAGACCGCCCTCCTGGAGCGCGAACTCACCCTCGCCCACAGCCGCGGCATCCCCGTCGCGGCCCTCACCGCCGACCTCGCCACCGAGAACGACGCGATCCGGCTGTCCCGCTCCGGAGTGCCCGTCAAGCAGGTGCTCACCGACGGGCTGTGCCACCTGGAGGCCGAGATGCTCGGCGGGCATCTGCACGGCTGGCTCCCCGCCGACACCCGGCTGCTGTTCATCGAGAACGTCGGCAACCTGGTCTGCCCGGCCTCCTACGACCTGGGGGAGACACTGCGGGTCGTCCTGGCATCGGTCACCGAGGGCGAGGACAAGCCGCTGAAGTACCCCACCGCCTTCGGCCTGGCCCACCTGGTCGTCGTCACCAAGACCGACATCGCGCAGGCGGTCTCCTTCGACGAGGCGGAGTTCCGCGCCAACGTCGAGCGGATCAACCCCGGCGTCGAGATCGTCCTCACCTCGGCGCGCGGCGGCGAAGGGGACGGCGTACTGCTGGAACGGGCGCTGGCCGCGCGCGACGGAGCGCCGGTGCACCTGCCCGTCATGACCCGCAAGTCCCACCATGTGCACGACGCCGGGGAGGGCCAGCAGCCGCAGACCGACGCACGCCAGGACGAGGACCACTACACCCACGCTCCGCGGGTGACGGGCGGTCACACCCACCGGTCCGGCCCCGGCACCGTGGCGTCGAGCCGCTCATGACCACCGGGCAGGTCGACCGGGCCCCCGCGGCGGCCGCCGCGCGCCGGCGGATCACCGTGCGCGGCGTCGTCCAGGGCGTCGGCTTCCGGCCGTTCGTCCATGCCCTGGCCACCGAACTGGGCCTGACCGGCCATGTCGCCAACACCGGCGAGGGCGTGGTCGCCGAGGTCGAGGGCCACCCCGCCGCGCTCGCCCGCTTCGCCGAACGGATCGGCGGCGAGGCACCCCCGCTGGCCGTCGTCGAGGCGGTCGACGGCGAGGACATCGCCGCGGTCGGCGAGGCCGGGTTCCGCATCCTGCCCTCCCGGGGCCACGGCCCCTCCCGCACGCTGGTCGCCCCGGACGCCGCCACCTGCGACGCCTGCCTGGCCGAGCTGACCGACCCGGCCGACCGCCGCCACCGGCACCCCTTCCTGACCTGCACGCACTGCGGGCCGCGGTTCACCATCGTCACCGCGCTCCCTTACGACCGCGCGCTGACGACCATGGACCGCTTCCCGATGTGCGTGGGCTGCGCGCGGGAGTACGCGGACCCGGCCGACCGGCGCTTCCACGCCCAGCCCATCGCCTGCCACGACTGCGGCCCCCGGCTGCGACTGCTGACCGCGGACCCCGACGACCGCACCCGGCCGCCCCGCCCGGAGCGCGGCGCCGACCCGGTCGCCGCCACCCGGCACCTGCTCGCGGACGGCGCGATCGTGGCCGTCAAAGGCCTCGGCGGCTACCACCTCGTGTGCGACGCTTCCAACGACACCGCCGTCACGCTGCTGCGCCGCCGCAAGGCCCGCGGTGACAAACCGCTGGCCCTGATGGCCCGTCATATCGACGACATCGCCCACCTGGTGCGCGTACGGGACGAGGAACGCGCACTGCTCACCGGACCCCAGCGGCCCATCGTCCTGCTGCGCCGCACCCCGGACCCCGCGCCGGTGCCCGGTGCGCCGGCGCTCTGCGAAGCCGTCGCCCCCGCCAGCCCCGACCTGGGCGTCATGCTTCCCTACACCCCCCTGCACCACCTCCTGCTCGGCCTGCCCGGCGATCCGCCCGGGCCCCGGCTGCTGGTGATGACCAGCGGCAACGTCGCGGGCGAACCGATCGTCACCGACGACGACGAGGCCCTGCGCCGGCTGGCGCACCTGGCGGACGCCTGGCTCACCCACGACCGGCCGATCCGGATCCCGTGCGACGACTCGGTGGTCCGGATCAGCGACGGCGAGCCGCTGTTCGTGCGCCGCTCCCGCGGCTATGCGCCGTTCCCCGTCGCACTCCCGGTGCCCGTACGGCCCGCGCTCGCGGCCGGCGGCGACCTCAAGAACGTGCTGTGCCTGGCCGAGGGGCGCCGCGCCTGGCTGTCCGCGCACATCGGCGACATGGACGACTTCGCCACCCAGCTCGCGTTCGAAGCGGCCGAGGCGCACCTGGAGACGGTCACCGGGGTGCGCCCCCAGCTCCTCGCGGCCGACCGGCACCCCGGCTACCGGTCCGGCCAGTGGGCCCAGCGCCACACCGAAGGCCGGCCGCTCGTACGGGTCCAGCACCACCACGCGCACATCGCCTCGGCCATGGCCGAACACGGCCTCGACGGCGGCCAGCCGGTCATCGGCGTCGCCTTCGACGGCACCGGCTACGGCGACGACCAGGCCGTGTGGGGCGGCGAGATCCTGCTCGCCGACTACGACGGATACCGCCGCTTCGGGCAACTGGCCTATGTGCCGCTGCCCGGCGGCGACACCACCGTACGGCGCCCCTACCGGATGGCGCTGGCCCATCTGCGCGCCGCCGGCATCGACTGGGCCGAGGACCTGCCCCCGGTGGCGGCCTGCCCACCCGACGAACGGCGGCTGCTGGCCCGGCAGCTCGAACGCCACCTCAACTGCGTGCCCACCTCCAGCATGGGCCGGCTCTTCGACGCCGTCTCCTCGCTCGCCGGGATCTGCCACCACTCCGGCTACGAGGCGCAGGCCGCCGTCGCACTCGAAGCCGCGGCCCTGACCGCCGGCGAGGACGACGGCGCCGGCTACACCTTCGCCCTGCACTCCGCGCCGGCGGACCCCAAGGGCCCGCTCGCCGACACCCTCGCCGACCCGGCGCCGCTGCTCACCGCGATCGTCCGGGACGTGCGCGCGGGCACCGCCCCGGCGCTGATCGCCGCCCGCTTCCACGCGGCGGTCGTCGGCCTGGTGCGGCACCTGTGCGGGCTGGCGCGGGAGCGGGCCGGACTGGGGACCGTCGCCCTGACCGGGGGCGTCTTCGCCAACACCCTGCTGGCCGAGGCCACCGCCGGCCGGCTGCGCCAGGACGGCTTCACCGTCCTGCGCCACCGCTCGATCCCGCCCAACGACGGGGGGCTGGCGCTCGGCCAGATCGTCGTGGCGGCGCGCACCACGCCCCTGTACGGCGGGGTGGGCGTGCCCTGAGCCACGTGGCGCGCGGCAGACGCAACGTACCCATGACGAGGAGAGGCCCATGTGCCTGGCGGTACCCGGCAAGGTATTGGACATCGAGGAGCGGGACGGCACCCGGATGGCCACCGTCGACTTCGGCGGGGTCGTCAAGGAGGTGTGCCTGGAGTACGTCCCGGACCTGAAGGTCGGCGAGTACGCGATCGTGCACGTCGGGTTCGCGCTGCAGCGCCTGGACGAGGAGTCCGCCCGGCAGACCCTCGCGCTCTTCGAGGAACTCGGCCTGCTCCAGGAGGAGTTCGGTGATCCCTGGGAGGCGGCGGCCGCCTCCCAGGGGCCGGCGGAGACCGGCGGCGCCACGGCGGCGGCCGTGGGCGAGACGGCGCGGGAGGCGCGGCAGTGAAGTACATCGACGAATTCCAGGACCCCGAGCTGGCCCGCCGACTGCTGGACGACATCCACGCCACGGTGACCCGGCCCTGGGCCCTGATGGAGGTCTGCGGCGGCCAGACCCACACCATCATCCGGCACGGCATCGACCAGCTCCTGCCCGACGAGGTCGAGTTGATCCACGGGCCGGGCTGTCCGGTCTGTGTCACGCCGCTGGAGGTCATCGACAAGGCCCTGGAGATCGCGGCCCGCCCCGACGTGATCTTCTGCTCCTTCGGGGACATGCTCCGCGTCCCCGGCAGCGACCGCGACCTGTTCCAGGTGCGCAGCCAGGGCGGCGACGTACGGGTCGTCTACTCCCCGCTCGACGCGCTGAAGATCGCCCAGCAGAACCCGCACCGCGAAGTGGTGTTCTTCGGCATCGGCTTCGAGACCACCGCCCCGCCCAACGCCATGACGGTCCATCAGGCGAGCCGACTCGGCATCCCCAACTTCAGCCTGCTGGTCTCGCACGTCCGGGTACCGCCCGCCATCGAGGCGATCATGACCTCGCCCAGCTGCCGGGTCCAGGCGTTCCTCGCCGCCGGCCATGTGTGCAGCGTGATGGGCATGGGGGAGTACCCGGCCCTCGCCGAACGCTTCCAGGTCCCGATCGTCGTCACCGGATTCGAGCCACTGGACATCCTGGAGGGCATCCGCCGCACCGTCCGCCAGCTCGAACGCGGCGAACACACCGTGGACAACGCCTATCCGCGCGCCGTGCGCACCGAGGGCAACCCGGCCGCCCAGGCCATGCTCGCCGATGTCTTCGAGGTCACCGACCGCGCCTGGCGCGGCATCGGCACCATCCCCGCCAGTGGCTGGCGGCTGTCGGAGCGCTATCGCCACTACGACGCCGAGCACCGCTTCTCCGTGTCCGGCATCACCACCCGCGAACCCGCCGCCTGCCGCAGCGGCGAGGTCCTGCAGGGCCTCATCAAGCCGCACGAATGCGAGGCGTTCGGCACCACCTGCACCCCGCGCACCCCGCTCGGCGCCACCATGGTCTCCAGCGAGGGGGCCTGCGCCGCCTACTTCCTCTACCGCCGACTCGGCACCCCGCCCACTCCGCTGGAGGCGACCCCCGTTGTCTGACACCCCCCGCACCGCGCCGCACGGCCCCACACCGGCCGAGCGCCAACTGCCCACCGTCGACATCTCCGGCTGGACCTGCCCCACCCCGCTGCGCGACCAGCCGCGCGTCGTGATGGGGCACGGCGGGGGCGGTGCGCTCTCCGCCGAACTCGTGCAGCAGATCTTCGTCCCCGCCTTCGGCGGCGAGGTCCTCGCCCAGCTCGGCGACTCCGCCGCGGTGTCCCTCGGGGGTACCCGCCTCGCCTTCTCCACCGACTCCTTCGTCGTGCGGCCACTGTTCTTCCCCGGGGGCAGCATCGGCGACCTCGCCGTCAACGGCACCGTCAACGAC
Source organism: Streptomyces sp. NPDC033270 (assembly GCF_055576575.1). Classification (NCBI taxonomy): domain Bacteria; kingdom Bacillati; phylum Actinomycetota; class Actinomycetes; order Kitasatosporales; family Streptomycetaceae; genus Streptomyces; species Streptomyces sp. NPDC033270. The sequence goes on along the minus strand of NZ_JBVIRA010000017.1, from coordinate 174,701 downwards.
CTCGCCATGAGCGGCGCCCGGGCCGCCTACCTCTCCTGCGGGTTCATCCTGGAGGAGGGCGTGGAGATGCCGGTGGTCGCCGGGGTCGCCGACGCGATGGGGGCGGCCGCGCGGGCCGCCGGCGTGGAGGTGGCCACCGGCGACACCAAGGTCGTCGAGGCGGGCCACGGCGACGGCGTCTACATCAACACCGCCGGCATCGGCCTGATCCCGTCCGGTGTCGACCTTCGCCCGCAGCGCGTCGTCCCCGGCGACGTCGTGATCGTCAGCGGTGACATCGGCGTCCACGGCGTGGCGATCATGAGCGTCCGCGAGGGCCTGGAATTCGGCGTCGAGATCGAGAGCGACTGCGCGGCCCTCGGCGGCCTCGTCGAGACCATGCTCGCCGTCACCCCCGACCTGCACGTCCTGCGCGATCCCACGCGCGGCGGGCTGGCCGCCGCCCTGTGCGAGATCGCCACCGCCTCCTGCACCGGCATCGTCATCCAGGAACGCGCCATCCCCGTCCCCCCGACCGTCGCCAACGCCTGCGCCATCCTCGGCCTGGACCCCATGTACGTCGCCAACGAAGGCAAACTGGTCGCCTTCGTCCCCCGCGAGCACGCCGACGCCGTCCTGGACGCCATGCGCAGCCACCCCCTGGGCGCCGGCGCCACCATCATCGGCGAGACCGTAGCCACCCACCCCGGCATGGTCGTGGCCCGCACCCTCCTGGGCGGTACCCGCGTGGTCGATCTGCCGCTGGGGGAGCAGCTGCCACGGATCTGCTGAGCCGCCCGGCTCACGAGGCCGCGGGCGGCGAGGGGGCGTCCCCCGGCAGACCGTAGGGACCCGCCACCGGCCGCGGGGATGACGGGAACCGTCACGCCCGCTGACCTCTTCGCTCAGGGCCGCTACGGTGTCGGGCCATGAGCCGGCTGACGATCGCGATGCACCACGTGCGAGCCGCGCTGAGCGGCGCACAACGCCTCGGCGCCGACACCGTGCCGCTGCTCCAGGCCGCCCGGATCCCGCCCCTGCTGCTCGGCGACGACCGCGCCCGCGTCACACCGGAGCAGTTCACCCGGCTGGTCAAGGCCCTGCACCGCGCGACGGACGACGAGTTCCTGGGCCTGGGCCCCGAGCCCAGCCGCCGCGGCACCTTCGCCATGATGTGCCACGCCTGCCTGGGCTGCCCCGACCTGGGCTCGGCACTGGACCGGGCGGCGCGCTTCTACCGGCTCTTTCCCGGCGGACCCGAGATGGCGGTCGAGACGCTCCCCGCCCCGGCCGGCCACAGCGCCCCGGCAGTCTTCTCCGTACGCACCGACCTGCGCCCCTACGACGAGGGCAACTTCCTCTCCGAGTGCATCCTGATCATCTGGCACCGGCTCTCCAGCTGGCTGATCGGCCGCCGCATCCCGCTGCGCTGGGCGCACTTCGCCTATCCGGCGCCGGCCCACGCCCACGAATACGACGTACTGTTCGGCTGCCCGGTGCACTTCGGAGCCGAGCGCACCGCGGCCGGCTGGGACGCACACTGGCTCGCCGCGCCCGTCGTACGGGACGAGGGCGCGCTGGCGGCCATGCTGCGGCGGGCGCCGGCCGATCTGCTGAGCCGGCGCGAATACGGCACCACCGTCGCCGAGCAGGTGCGCCGCACCCTCGTCCAGGCGCTGCGGACCGCGGCCCCGGCACGGCTCCCGGAGGTCGGCGAGGTCGCGGCCCGGCTGGCGGTGAGCCCGGCGACGCTGCGGCGCAGGCTCCAGGCCGAGGGGACCTCGTACCAGCAGCTGAAGGACGCGGTACGCCGGGACGCGGCGATCTCCTCACTGGTCGCCGGGCACGAGCCGATCGCCGAACTCGCGGCGCGGATCGGCTTTTCGGAGGACACCGCGTTCCACCGCGCCTTCCGGCGGTGGACGGGCACCACACCCGGCGCCTACCGGCTGAGCGGCGCGGCCGCCGAGCAGCCCGGCCACCCCGCCCCCGGTGACCGGCCCGCGCGTCATGAGACACCGGGTCAACAAAGCTGAGCGTCCCGGTCAGCGCCTTCCTTACCGGCGAGTCACTACGGTCGCAGCAACCACCCCAGCATCCGCGTCAGTTGGGAGAGCCGTATGCACCGTCGCCCCACCGCACTCGCCACCGCCGCCCTGGCACTCACGCTCGGCCTCGCCGGCGCGAGCGCCGCGGCACCGCGGCCGGCCGCGCACCCGCACGGCAGCCCCGGCGACATCGTGGCCGCCGCCCCGACGTCCTTCCATCCGCTGCCCGGCCAGCCCACCCGCACCCGCGCCTGGCACGTCACCTACCGTTCCACCACCGCCGAGGGCAGCCCCAACACCGTCTCCGGCACGGTCATCGTCCCCGACGACGGCCGCACCGGCCCCCGGCCGCTCATCACCTACGCCGTCGGCACCGTCGGCCTCGCCGACTCCTGCGCGCCCTCGGCCGGCTTCCCCAAGGGCACCACCATGGAGGCCAACCTCATCCAGCAGCTCACCGCCCGGGGTTGGGCGGTCGCGGTCACCGACTACGAAGGCCTCGGCACCCCCGGCGACCACACCTACACCGTCGGCCGCGCCGAGGGACAGGCCGTCCTGGACGCCGCCCGGGCCGCCCAGCGGCTGCCCGGGGCCGCCGCGGCCGGCGTCACCGAGGACTCCCCGGTCGGCATCATGGGCTACTCCCAGGGCGGCCAGGCCAGCAGCTGGGCCGCCGAACTGCACCGCTCCTACGCGCCCGAACTCGACGTCAAGGGCACCGCGACCGGCGGCGTTCCGGCCGATCTGCGCAAGGTCGCCGACGCCAACAACGGCAATATCGGCGCCGGACTCATCCTGATGGCCGCCACCGGGCAGAACGCCGCCTTCCCCGAACTGCACCTGGAGAAGTACCTCAACGACAAGGGCCGGCACTACGTCGACTTCATGAAGAACAACTGCGTGGCCGTCGACACCGTCGCGGGCCTGTTCAAGAAGATCTCCGACGTCACCGTCAGCAACCCGCTGGAACAACCGGACTGGCAGCGACGGCTGCGCGCGTCGGACCTGGGCACCCGCGAGCCGGACGCCCCGGTGTACCTCTACCACGGGACCGTCGACGAACTGATCCCCTACGGGGTCGGCGAGCAGCTGCGGGCCGACTGGTGCGCCAAGGGCGCCACCGTCGAGTGGCACTCGATCCCGCTGGGCGAGCACGTCCTCGGCGCGATCGTGGGTTCCCGGCCGGCCGCCGACTGGCTCGCGAACCGCTTCGCGGACCGGCCGACGAAGGGCAACTGCGGCTGAGCCACCGCCGCCACGACGAGGTCGCAGGCGGCGGCCCCACGCTTCGCCGAGCGGGGGCCGCCGCCTGACCAGCGGACGCACGGTGCGCCGGGGACCGCGGGCCATGCCCCGCGG
>NZ_JBVIRA010000017.1:161189-171305 GCF_055576575.1 Streptomyces sp. NPDC033270 | reverse complement strand
CCCCGCCGCTGCGCGGGCTCGATCCCATACCACCCCCCCTCCCCCGCCACCCCCCCCCCCCCCCCCCCCCCCCCCCCCCCCCCCCCCCCCCCCCCCCCCGTCCGCGCTCAGACCTTCTTCAGCAGCTGGGAGCCGAACCAGTCGTCGGGGTCCGCAACTCCCGGCAGTGCGAAGAAGTAGCCGCCGCCGATGGGTGTGATGAACTCGGCCAGCGGCTCGTGTTCGAGACGCTGCTGTACGGTCGCGAACTGCCGCTCCGGATCCTGCTGGTAGCCGCAGAAGACCAGGCCGAGGTCCATCCGGCCGTGCGTGTCGAACCCGTTGTTGTAGTTGTAACTCCGCCGCAGGAAGCGGGAGTCGTCGGTCTTGGCGGTCCGCGGGTTGGCCAGCCGGATGTGCGCGTCGTGCGGGATGACCTCGCCGTGCGGGTCCTTGCGGTAGTCCGGCAGGTCCGTCTCCTGCCTGCCGCCCAGGGGCGCGCCGCTCGCCTTGCGCCGGCCGAAGATCTTCTCCTGGCGCTCCACCGGCACCTTGTCCCACTTCTCGACGTGGAACCGGATCAGCCGCAGCACCTGGTAGCTGCCGCCCAGCGCCCAGTCCGGCTCACCGCAGGGCGGCGTCACCCACAACAGCCGGTCCATCTCCCTGGCCGACTCGGTGTCCGGATTGACGATGCCGTCCTTGAAGCCGACGAAGGTACGCGGCGACCCCGAGGGCCGGGACGGATTGAGGAAGGCGTCCGACCGCCAGCGGGGCCGCAGCAACCCGTCCGTCTCCCTGGCGACATCGCGCAGCACATGGACGATGGCGTCGGGATGCTGGCCGCAGATCTGCAGCGACAGATCGCCGTGGCAGCGGGCCGGCTCCAGCCGGTCGTCGGGGAAGGCCGGCATCGCCTTGAGATGCCGCGGTTTGTGCCCGGAGAGCCCGAACCGGTCGTCGAACAGCGAGGCCCCCACGCCGAGCGTGATGGTGAGCGAATCGGGGGTCGGCTCCTCCGCGGCGACCTGCTCGTCCTTCGGCTTCACCCCGGCCGCCAGCACCCGGGACCGGTGGGTGAGCGTCCGGAACAGCTTCTCCAGGCCCTCGCGGTTGTCGGCCAGCACATCGAAGCCCGCGAAGCCGGCGAAGAGCTGCTGGGGGGTCACGATCCCGGCCTGATGGCGCCCGTGGAAGGGGACCCTGTCGGGCAGTGTCCGCTCGCTGTCGCGTACCCCTCCGGCCGACCGGTCCGCCGCGGTCGCTTCCTGGCCCAGCCCCGCGGCCGCCACCCCGGCGAGCCCCGCAGCGCACTTGAGGAATCCTCGGCGGCCGTCGTCCCGCACCGGGGCACGCTCGTCGCCGGCCTGATCACGTCTCATCGTCCCGCCATCCTGACTACGTCATCCGGCACCAGCGTGCCTGCACGTACCTGTGCGACATGCTCGTGGGCCCCGGCATGAGGACCGGGACCAACACGGCCCGGGCGGCGGATATCACGCCTGCGGCGCCGGCCGGTCGCCCGAATGGCGCAGGCGGACCGCCCTCCCGCGCGACAGCGCCCCGCCACGCTTCTAGCGTCACCCCTGTGACCTGCCCGAACACCGCCCCGAACCCGGCATGGCGAGACGCCGGGGCGAGCTGTCACACGCCCCGCACCGCCCATGAGCCCCGGGACCCCCAGCCATGAACGCATTCACCGACGAGAACCGGACCACAGGCGAGGGCACCCAGCTCGAAGAGCCCGCACCGGGTGAGGAGACCGTACGGGGCGACGCGGGCCCACCGGCCGACGCCGACGCCGGGGCGCCGGCCGAGGAGCGCCCGCCCGCCGTCGAGCCCCCCGCACTGTCGCTGCGGATCGAGAAGGGACATGCCGAGCCCGAGGAGCTCGCCGCGATCGCCGTCGTCCTGTGCGCCCAGCTCGCGGGCCTGCACGCACTCGCCGCCGGCGCTGCCCCCGCCGAGGAGCGCCCGGCCGACCGGCGGCACCCCAGGGGGCACTCGGTGCGCCCCTCCGCGTGCTGGTCCGGCTGCTGGACCTGCGCCTGAGGCCACCGCGCGGCGTGCTCCCGGGGGAGCGGCAGACCGCGGCCCGATGATCGTCACGTAGGGTCCAGCGAGGCGGAACAGCGCATCGAGGGGAACCGTTTTCGTGGCAGAGCGTCAGGCATCCGAGGGGGACGGCGCGGCGGGCGCGCCCGAAGTACGGGCGCAGGAGCGCCGGTTGCGCCGGGACCTGGGGTTCTGGGGGCTGACCGGTATCGGCTTCTCCAACATCGTCGGCTCCGGCTGGCTGTTCGCCGCCATGTACGCGGCACAGACCGCCGGGCCCGCCGCGCTGCTGTCCTGGATCGGGGCCGGACTGCTGTGCGGACTGGTCGCGCTGGTCCTGATCGAGCTCGGCGCGTCCCGGCCGGAGGGCGGCGGCACGGTCCGCTGGCCGCTGTTCGCCAGCGGCCGGCTCGTCGGCACCCTCATCGGCTGGTCGACGCTGCTGTCGGTGGGCGGTACCGCGGCGGAGATCAGCGCGATCATGCAGTACGCCGCCCACTACCTCCCCGGCATCTACAACGGCCACACCCTCACCCTCTCCGGCCTGGCCCTGGCCACCGGACTCAGTGTGCTGCTGACGGCGCTGAACTGGTTCGCGGTGCGGATGTTCGCCCAACTCAACAACCTGATCACGGTGTTCAAGATCGCCATCCCGGTGGTCACCGTTTTCGCGCTGATCGCCTCCGGCTGGCACTCCGGCCGGCTGACCGACCACGGCGGCTTCGCGCCGTACGGCTATGTGGCCTGCCTGACCGCGCTGGCCGGCGGCGGCATCGTCTACTCGGTCAACGGCTTCCAGGCCCCGCTGGACTTCTCGGGCGAGACCCGCAACCCCCGCCGGACCATCCCGGCCGCGGTCCTCACCGGCATCGCGCTGGCCGTGGCCATGTACCTCGCCCTGCAACTGGCCTACCTCTTCACCGTCCCCGAGAACCTGCTCGGCAACGGCTGGCAGGGCGTCTCCTTCGACTCCCCCTTCGGCCAGCTCGCCCTCATCCTCAACCTGCACTGGCTGTCCAGCCTGCTCTACGCGGACGCGGTGATCTCGCCCGGCGGCTCGGCGTACGTGGGCGTGGCCATCGACGCGCGGCACACCTACGCGCTCGCCAAGAACGGCACCATCCCCCGGTACTTCATGAAGGTCAACCAGCGCTACGGCATCCCGCGCCGGGCACTGGTGATCAACCTCCTGGTCATCGTGGTCTTCCTGCTGCCGTTCGGCGGCTGGCAGGACATCGTGAGCGTCATGGGCGACATGTATCTGCTGATCTACGCGGCCTCCGCGGTCGCGGTCGCGGTGTTCCGCGCCGAACCGGGCGGGCGGACGGCGGGCTGGGTTCCGGGGCTGCGCTGGATCGCGCCGCTGAGCTTCGTGGTGGCCGGCGAGTTCGTCTACTGGTCGGGCTGGCACGACCTGCGCCTCGCCCTGCCCCTCGTCCTCGCCGGCCTGCTGATCTTCCTGGCCATGCACCGCCCCGGTGCGCGCGACGCGGCGGCCGTCGAACGCGACGGCGCGGGCCCGAGCCGCCCCCTCGGCGTCGAACTGCGCACCGGCGCCTGGCTGGTGGCCTATCTCCTCGGCCTGACCGTGCTCTCCTGGCTGGGCACCTTCGAGGGCTCCGGCCGCCTGCCCGCCCCCTACGACTCGATCGCGGTGGCCGCCCTCGCCCTCGCGGTGTTCTTCTGGGCCGTACGCTCCGGCGTCCGCCACCGGGCGGCGACCGCGTGAACCCGTCCCGGGTCGGCGGTAGCGGGCGGAGGCACGACGGCCGGCGCGGCGGCGATCGCTCCCCGTAGCCGTCCGGCTGCGCGAGACGGTGCGTGCCGGGGCGCGGAGCCCGGCCGTCCGCCGTCAAGCGGAAGTCGCACCGCGGAAATAAGATGAATCGGACAGGTGGGCTCACCGGAGCCCCATGAGGCCAGGTCACGAGGCCCATGCGGACCGCCGCACGGAGCGCGCACCCCCGCAGTGGCCCCTGCACCGATGCACCTTGGAGCGATCCATGCTTCGGCGTCGTCCCCCGCGGTCGGCGAGCGCCGACGATCTGCTGACCACCCTCGGCCGGCTGACCGCCCAGGCGCGGGAAGGCGCCGAGAAGCAACGGGCCCGGGTCGAGCTGGCCGAGGCGCTGCAACGCGAGATGCTGCCGACCCGGCTGCCGGAAGTGCCCGGCCTGCGCACCGCCGCCAGCTACGCCCCCGCCCGGCACGGACTGGACATCGGCGGCGACTGGTACGACGGCTTCCCGCTGCCCGACGGCTCGCTGGCCTTCTGCATCGGCGACGTACAGGGCCACGACGTGGAGGCGGCCGCCTTCATGGGGCAGATCCGACTCGGGCTGCGGGCGGTCGCGGTGCACGCCGCCGACCCCGGCGAGGTGCTGAGCCGGGCCAACGACCTGCTGCTGTCGGTGGACTGCGGGCTCTTCGCGACCTGCACCTTCGTCCGCTTCGACCCCGTCAGCTGGCAGCTGTCCAGCGCCCGGGCCGGCCACATCCCCGGCATCTGGGCCACCAGCGACGGCCGCTCGGGCCTGACCAACGACCCCGGGGGCGTGCCGCTGGGCATCGTGCCGGGCGAGGCGTACCCCGTCACCCGCCGTCGGCTCGACACCTCCGGCACGTTGGTGCTGCTCACCGACGGCGTCGTCGAGGGGCCGTCGTTCCCGATAGAGGCCGGTCTGCAGCAGGTGACCCGCCTGGTGTGCGCCAACGCCGACGGCGATCCGGCCACGGTGGCCGCCGCGGCGATGAGCGTGGCCGAGCTGACCGGGCACAGCGACGACTCCGCGGTGATCGTGCTGTGCTTCGACGGCAGCGGCCCGCAGCCCCGGGTGAAGCGCGACCCGGGCGCGCGTGTCGCGGCCGACGCCCGGCCGCCCGCGTTGTCTGATGGCTGATGTGGTGCGCACCGAACAACTCCGTCGTCCCGCACCGGCAGCCCTGACCCTCCTCGTTCTCACCGCCGTCTACTTCGCGTCCGCATGGATCGGTCTCCGGGAGTCGGTAGTGGTCGCCGGTGCCGTGGTCACGCCCTTATGGCCGCCCACGGGCATCGCGCTGAGCAGCCTGCTCCTGCTGGGCATGTGGACCTGGCCGGGCATCGCCCTCGGCACGCTGCTGATCGTCGCGACGCTCAGCCCGCTCGACGTCACGGTCCTCGGCGTCATGGCGGGCAACACTCTCGCCCCGGTGTGCGCCTGCCTGATGCTCCGCAAGGTGGGCTTCCGCGTCGAACTGGACCGCCTGCGCGACGGAGTGGCACTGGTCGCCCTCGGCGCCTTCGCCGGCATGCTGATCAGCGCGACGCTGGGCAGCGGAACCCAGGTGCTGACCGGTGCGCTGCCGACCGGGGGCTTCTGGCGGACCTGGGCGGCCTGGTGGGTGGGCGATGCCATGGGCGTCCTCGTCGTCACCCCGCTCGTCCTCGCCCTCCGCACGATCCGCCGGCCCCACGGCATCCCCGTCCACCGCTGGGCCGAGGCGTCGGCACTGCTGGTCGCGGCGGTCGCCGTGTCGTTCATGGCGACCAGGAGCCAGCTCTCCCTGCTCTTCCTGGTCTTTCCGCTGATCGTGTGGGCGGCGCTGCGCTTCCAGCTCGCGGGGGCGGCGCCCTGCGTGCTGCTGGTGTCCGTACTGGCGATCTCGGCGGCGACCGCGCGCATCGGACCGTTCGAGGGCCAGAGCCTGCTGGAGGCGATGGTCAACCTGCAGGCGCTCAACGCGTCGGCGGCGCTCACCGCACTGCTGCTGTCGGCGATCGTCACCGAGCAGAACGCCATCCGGCACAAGATCGAGCAGGCCTGCACGGAACTGGCCGAAGTGGTGGACCGGCTCGCGCCGGGGGAGAGCCGGCGCCGCTGGCCCCCCGGCACCGACCAGCACTGACCGGCCCGCCCGCGGCCCGCGCCCGCCCTCAGTCCCGCAACAGCTCCCGCAGGTCGTAGCCCACCGGCTCCTCCAGCTGGGCGTAGGTGCAGCTCTCCGGCGTACGGTCGGGGCGCCAGTGCCGGAACTGGGCGGTGTGCCGGAACCTGCTGCCCTCCATGTGGTCGTAGGCGACCTCGCACACCCGCTCCGGGCGCAGCGGTACCCACGACAGGTCCTTGCCGCCGCTCCAGCGGCTGGGCCCGCCCGGCATCCGCCGCGACGCGTGCGCCGCCTCGTCCGTCCACGCTCCCCAGGGGTGGCCGGCGACCTCGTCCATCCGCAGCGGAGCCAGCTCCTCGACCAGCTGCCGCCGCCTGGCCATGGGGAACGAGGCGCACACCCCGACATGCTGCAGCCGGCCCGCGCTGTCGTGCAGGCCCAGCAGCAGGGACCCGACCACCGGCCCGCTCTTGTGCAGCCGGTAGCCCGCCACCACACAGTCGGCGGTGCGGGCATGCTTGATCTTGAACATCGTGCGGTCGCCCGGCCGGTACGGCAGGTCCAGCGGCTTGGCTACCACCCCGTCCAGCCCCGCCCCCTCGAACTGGGTGAACCAGCGGCGCGCCAGCTCCTGATCCGTCGTCGCGGGCGCGGTGTACACCGGCGCCCGCGCCGGCCGCAGCGCCTCGACCAGCGCTTCCCGGCGTGCCGCCTGCGGCTGGTCCATCAGCGTGTCCGGGCCGAGCGCCAGCAGATCGAAGGCGACCAGGGAGGCGGGCGTCCGCTCCGCGAGCGTACGGACCCGGGAGTCCGCCGGATGGATGCGCTCCAGCAGCTCCTCGAAGTGCAGCCGGCCGTCATGGGCGATGACGATCTCGCCGTCGACGACGCAGCGCGGCGGCAGCTCGGCCCGTACGGCCGTGACCACCTCGGGGAAGTAGCGGGTGAGCGGCTTGGTCGTCCGGCTGGCGATCTCGACGTCCGCCCCGTCACGGAAGACGATGACCCGGAAGCCGTCCCACTTGGCCTCGTACTGCATGCCGGCGGGGATGTCGGCCACCAGCTTCGCGAGCATCGGCGACACCGGGGGCATGACGGGCAGATCCATGCTCCCGATCCTGCGGGCCCGGGGCGCTCCCCGCGCGCCGAGGGCGCTTGGGCAGCGGCCCCGGCGCGCGGTGGCGCGGCGCGGAACCTAGCGTGGAGGCATGGCCGGAGGCGGAGCTGTCGAGCTGGACGTCGCGGGGCGCACGGTGCGGGTGTCGAACCCCGGCAAGACGTACTACCCCGAGCGCGGCTTCACCAAGTTGGACGTCGCGCAGTACTACCTCGCCGTCGCGGACGGGGTGCTGCGGGGCCTGCGCGACCGGCCCACCACCATGCAGCGCTTCCCCGACGGCGTCGAGGGCGAGTTCTTCTACCAGAAGCGGGCCCCCAAGGGGCTGCCGGACTGGCTGCCCACCGCCCGCATCGCCTTCCCCAGCGGCCGGTTCGCCGACGAGATGTGCCCCACCGAGCCCGCCGCGGTGCTCTGGGCGGCCAACCTCGGGTGCCTGACCTTCCACCCCTGGCCGGTACGCCGCGCCGACACCGAGCACCCCGACGAGCTGCGGATCGACCTCGACCCGCAGCCCGGTACCGACTTCGCGGACGCCGTCCGGGTCGCCTACGAACTGCGGGAGCTGCTGGCCGAACACGGACTGCGCGGCTGGCCCAAGACCTCCGGCGGACGCGGGGTGCACGTCTATGTACCGATCCTGCCGCAATGGACGTTCACCGAGGTCAGACGGGCCGCCATCACCGTGGCCCGGGCCCTGGAGCGCCGGCTGCCGGACCTGGTGACCTCGGCCTGGTGGAAGGAGGAGCGCGGCGCGAAGGTCTTCGTCGACTACAACCAGATGGCCCGGGACCGGACCATCGCCTCGGCCTACTCGCTGCGGGCCAGGCCGCGCGCGACGGTCTCCACCCCGCTGCGCTGGGAGGAGCTGGCCGACGCCACGCCCGAGGACTTCGATCTGCGCACGGTCCCGCCGCGCTTCGCCGAACTCGGCGATGTGCACGCCGACATGGCCGACCACGCCTTCAGCCTGCAGCCCCTCCTGGAACTCGCCGACCGGCACACGGCGGAGGAGGGACTGGGGGACATGCCCTATCCCCCCGACCACCCGAAGATGCCGGGCGAGCCGTCCCGGGTCCAGCCGAGCCGGGCGCGCAAGGCACAGTAGGGCGCCTTAGGCGTGGCGAGCGGCCCGCCCGGGGCGCACCTCCCCACCCGGACGGCCGTACCCGCCCCGGGCCGTACCACTGCCGGACCGGCCTCGCCGTTCGCGCGCCGACGGGGGCGGCGGGCACCCGGCCCGGCATGCGCGCCGCCCGGCCGGGCGGGAACATTCCGCACGTGGGGACCGAGAGGAACGCACCCGAGGCGAACGGCGAGCGCGTACGACGCCCGCCGTCGGATGCGGGCCGCACGTGAGCGAGCCGGCGATCGACTACGAGGCGGTCTTCCAGGCGCTGCCGGGCGCGGTACTGCTGCTCACCCCGCAGTTCGTGATCGCCGACGCCAACGAGGCGTTTTTGAACCGGGCCGGGCGGGAGCGCCGCCAAGTGATCGGCCGCCCGCTCTTCGACGTCTTCCCCGACAACCCCGACGACCCCCGCGCCACCGGGACGCGCAATCTCCGGGCCTCCCTGGAACGGGTGGTGGCCACCGGCGAGCGCGACACCATGGCGCTGCAGCGCTACGACGTCGAGGCGCCCGGCCGGCCGGGTGTGTTCGAGGAGCGGTACTGGAGTCCGGTCAACGCTCCGGTCCTGGACGCGGAGGGACGGGTGCGGCTGATCGTCCATCGGGTCGAGGAGGTCACCGACGTCGTCCGGGCCGAGACCGGGACGGAGGGCGACCGGCGGCGGCTGGGGGCCGAACTCTTCGCCCGGGCCCAGGAACTCCAGGAGGTCAACGAGGATCTGCGGGCCTCCCAGGCCCGTGCGCGGCAGGTGGTGCTGACGCTCCAGGACGCGATGCTGCCGGCGCCCCGGCCCGTGGGACACCACCGGGCAGCGGTGCGCTACCGGCCCGCGGTCAGTGCGCTCAACGTCTGCGGTGACTGGTACGACCTGGCCGAACTGCCCGGGGACCGGATGGCGGTGGCCGTCGGCGATGTCGTCGGCCACGGCCTGGACGCCGCCTGCGTCATGGGCCAGCTGCGCAGCGCGCTGAGCGCCGCGACGCGGGTCGCCCGGGGGCCCGCCCAGGCCCTGGAGGTGCTCGGCGTCTACGCCCGCTCGGTGGACGGCGCGGAGTCCACCACCGCGGTGCAGGCCATCATCGACTGGACCACCCGCACCATCGCCTACAGCAGTGCGGGCCATCCACCTCCGGCGCTGCTGCACCCGGACGGCGCGGTGCAACTGCTGGACCAGGCGACCGATCCGCCGCTGGGGGCCCGGCCCGAGCATGTGGCCCGGCCCGAGGCGCAGGTGGCCTTCGCCGACGACGCCGTGCTGGTCCTGTACACCGACGGGCTCATCGAGCGCCGCAGGGAGGACATCGACGTCGGTCTGGGGCGGCTGGCCGACTGTCTGACCCGGCACCGGGGCGCCGGTGTCGAGGCGCTCGCCGATGCCCTGCTGGCGGAGCTGCTGCCGGCCGGTGGCGCCACCGACGACACGGCCCTGGTCGTCATCCGGCTGTGACCGGCACATCCGCGGGTTCTTCGCGCCCGATCACTACCGCGAGTGGAGCAATTTCCTGGGCCGTTGGGGTGGCCGGCCGTCGTGTCTGCGGGGGCCGCAGCTCAGCGCGGTACTTATCGGAATGTCCGATTTCCTGCCTAACTGGAGAACGCAATGCGCAAGTCGATAGGACGTTCCGTCGCCGCCGCGGCGATCGCTGCAGCCACCGTCGTACCGCTCGCCGGCACGGCCGCGGCCGCTCCGCAGACCCCCGCGGCGTCCTCGTCGGGCCACGATCATCATGGCAAGAAGCATGGCAAGCACCATCATCACGGTGGCTACCACCACAATGAAGGTAAGCACCTTGGCCTGCTCTCGTTGATTTTCGGCCTGCTTGGTCTGCTCTGAGCGGGAGCAGCGCATCGGGGGGGGGGGGGGGGGGGGGGGGGGGGGGGGGGGGGGGGGGGGGGGGGGGGGGGGGGAGTACACCGGCGGTGTGGTCGGGCGCCCTCCTTTTCTTTCTTTTCTCCCCTTTTC
>NZ_JBVIRA010000017.1:145450-161179 GCF_055576575.1 Streptomyces sp. NPDC033270 | reverse complement strand
AACCAAAGACCCCCCCCCCCCCCCCCCCCCCCCCCCCCCCCCCCCCCCCCTTCCCCCCCCCCCCCCCCCCCCCCCCCCCCCCCCCCCCCCCCCGGCCCGAACGTCGTCAGGCGGCGGCGTCGACCTCCCGCTCGGCCTGCCGGCGCAGCTCCTTCTTGTCCGGCTTCCCGGCATCGGTCAGCGGCAGCGCGTCGACGAAGGTGATCCGGGCCGGCTCGTACATCGCACCGCGCTCCCGGCGCACCTTCTCGCGCAGCTGCCGTCCGTCGACGGTGCTGCCGGGCTCTGGCACCACCACGGCGTGCACCTGCTCCATGCGGTGGGCGTCACGGACGCCGAAGACGGCGCTCTGGAGGACCTGCGGGTGCGAGTTCAGCACGTCCTCCAGCTCGGTGGTGTACACATGGCCGCCGACCACGACGATCATGTCCTTGATCCGGTCGACGATGGTCAAGTAGCCCTCGTCGTCCAGGAATCCGATGTCCCCCGTGTGCAGCCAGCCGTCCCGCAGCACCTCGGCGGTCAGCTCGGGCTGCTTCCAGTACCCCTTCATGATCATGTCGGAGCGGACGCAGACCTCGCCGTGCTCGCCGGCGGGCAGATCGCGTCCCGACTCGTCGCGGATCACCACCTCGACGTCGGCCAGCACCTTCCCCGCGGAGCGCAGCCGGTCGGGGCGGTCCGGGTCGTGGTCCTCCGGGGTGAGCACGCTGATGCCGCCCGCCTCGTTCTGCCCGTAACCCTGCAGCAGCACCGGACCGAACATGCGCACCGCGTCGGCTATGCGGGCCGGGGACGCCTGGCAGCCGCCGTACGTCACCAGCCGCAGGCTGGAGGTGTCGGTGTGCCGCGCGGACGGATGGTCCATCAGCTGATAGAGCAGCGGCGGCAGCAGGAACATGTCGGTGATGCGCTCGCGGGCGATGGCGGCGAGCACGGTCTCGGGGTCGAAGTCGTCGAGCAGGACGATCGTGCCGCCCGTGTACAGCGTGTTGTCGGCCATTGCGCCCGCGGCGTGCGCGAGGGTCGTGCAGACCAGCTGCCGACGCTCGAACTCCGGCTGCTCCGCCAGCACTCCGCGGAACCAGCGGGCCTGCTCGAAGGTGGTGCAGATGCCCTTGGGGTGGCCGGTGGTGCCGCCGGTGTGGCGGATGGTGCACACGTCGTCGGGCCGGGCCAGGCTCGCGTACGGCTCGTCGGACTGCCCGGCCGCCAGCTCCAGCAGGTCCGTGCCCACCTTCGCGGGGCCGAGTACCAGGACCTCCGGCACCGGCGCCGACTCGGTGACCTCCGCGGCCCGCTCGGCGTAGCGCGGGTCGACGATCAGGGCGTGGGTCTCGACGTCGCGGACGATGTGGGCCTGGGACTCGGCGGACAGCTTGCTGTAGAGGTGGTTGACCCGGGCGCCGATCAGGTTGGCCGCGTAACGGGCGGCGAGGGTCTCCGGGAGGTTGCCGCTGAGCAGGGTGACGGTGGCCCCGCGCTCGACGCCCCGGGCGCGCAGTGCCCGCGCCATGCGGTGCACCAGGGCGCGGAACTCGCCTGCGGTTACCCGGCGCCCCTGGTGGACCAGGGCTTCGCGCGCCGGGTTCGAGCTAAGGGCATCGAGGTTCTCCTCCACGTAGGTGCGGAATGTCCGGTCGGTGATGGACATGATGTCGGGCTTCCTCCTGACGCCGGCGGACGCGGTCACCGTCGTCGCCGGGTGCGATACCGATAGTTAGTTGCTAGAGGCAACTAAAGGTAGGGTAGTCGCTGGAGATCGACATCTCCAAGTCGGAGCGTGAAGCACGGGTGTTGCGCAGTCGGCCACCGTGCCCCCGACCCTTGTGGCGCACGGCCACCGGCCGGTGTGCCTCGTCGCCAAGCCCGGCCGGAATATTCGCACTGAATATCGCCAACTCGGTCGCAGGCCTGGGAGCAGCGGCGGATAATGCTCCCTCGCGCATGGGACGCCCTTGCCCTGCGGCTCTCGCTCTCCCTGCGGGGCCGTCCCGTGTCGAGGGATGATGGAGGGCATCGGAAACACGGCGAGAATCGGCCGATGTACGGAGAGCGCCACGGCTGTCGGTCAGCGGAGACCGGCGGAAGGAGTGCCTGGATGGGTGCGACCGACGCGTTCCCCGAGGGCGCCGCCCCGGTCGGGGCTGCACCGGGGCAGCCCGGTGGCCTGCTCGACGTGCTGGGCGTGGCCGCCGTGATGCTGGACGCGGAGGGGCGGATCACCCTGTGGAGTCCGCAGGCCGAGCAGCTCTTCGGCTGGACCGCACAGGAGGCGCTCGGCCGGCCGGCCGCCCAGTTGCTGGTCGGGCCCGACGACATCGACCTGGTGCTGCGGCTGTTCTCCCAGGTGATGTCCAGCGGCGAGAGCTGGGCGGGGGTCTTCCCCATCCAGCACAAGGACGGCAGCACCCGGCTCGTGGAATTCCGCAACATGCGCCTGCTGGACGAACGCGGCCGGACCTACGCGCTGGGCATCGCCACCGACCAGGCCGTACTGCGGCGGGTCGAGCGGGATCTGGCACTGTCGGTACGGCTGGTGGCCCAGTCGCCGATCGGCCTGGCGGTGCTGGACACCGCACTCCGCTTCGTCATGGTCAACCCGGCGCTGGAACGCATCAACGACCTGCCCGCCGACCAGCACATCGGCCGCCATGTCCGCGAGGCGCTGTCCTTTCTGGACACCGACGTCATCGTGGCCCGGATGCACGAGGTCCTGGAGACCGGCCGGCCGCTGCTCGACCAGTTCACCGTCGGCGGCACCGCGGCCGACCCCCACGCCGACCAGGCCTGGTCGGTCTCGTACTACCGGCTGGAGGACGCCCACGGCAGGGTGCTGGGGCTGGCCACCTCCGTCGTCGACATCACCGAGCAGCACCGGGCCGCCACCGAGGCCGCCCGCGCCCGCCGCCGCCTCGCCCTCATCGCCGACGCCTCCGCGACCGTCGGCACCACCCTCGACGTCGACCAGACCGCGCATGAGCTGGCCGACGTCATCGTGCCCGAACTCGCCGACATGGCCGCGGTCGACGTCCTCGACGCGATCCTCGACGGCCGGCGCCCCTCTGTGCTGTCCCGCGGCGGCCCCGCCCGCTTCCGGGCGCTCGCGGTGTCCACGGCCTACGACACCGGCGCCGTCCGCGCCGCCGACCCCACCGGTCAGATCGCCTCCTACGAGGCCGACCGGCTGATCACCCGCTGCGTGACCGAGGCCCGTCCGGTCATCGTCGCCCATGTGGACGACGACGACCTGCGGCGCATCGCGGCGGGCCCGCAGGGCGCCGCCTTCCTGAAGCAGGCCGGACTGCGCTCCTATCTGGCGGTGCCGCTGATCGCCCGCGGCGAGGTGCTCGGCGCGCTGTCGCTCTACCGCGTACGCAATCCCGAGCCGTTCGACGAGGACGACGCCGTGCTCGCCGTCGAACTGGCCGCGCGGGCGGCGGTGTGCATCGACAACGCCCGTTCGTACCAGAGCGAACGCCGCACCGCGCTCACCCTCCAGCGCCATCTGATGAACCACCGGCCGCCGCAGCCCACGGCCATGCAGATCGCCTACCGTTACCAGCCCGCCCAGGCCGCCAGTGAGGTCGGCGGCGACTGGTTCGACGCCATCCCCGTGGCCGGCGACAAGACCGCGCTGGTGGTCGGCGACGTCATGGGCAGCGGTATCAACGCCGCTGCCACCATGGGCCAGTTGCGCACCACCATCCGTGCGCTGGCCGACCTCGACCTCGACCCCGCCGAGGTGCTCCGCCACCTCGACCACATCGCCGGCGGCCTCGATCCGGCCTTCGCCACCTGCCTCTACGCCGTCTACGACCCGCACCGCAGCCTGTGCCGGATCGCCGTCGCCGGACACCTTCCGCCCGTGCTGGTCCGGCCGGGCCAGCCGCCCGAGCTGCTCGACCTGCCCACCGGCGCCCCGCTCGGCGTCGGCGGGGTCCCCTTCGAGCAGACCACGGTTCCGCTGCGCGACGGCGACTACCTGGTGCTCTACACCGACGGCCTGATCGAGACCCGCGACAAGGCCATCGACATCCGCCTGGACACCCTGCTCACCCTGCTCGCCGAGCCCGGGCCGGACCCGGAGGCCCTGTGCGACCGCCTCCTGAGCGCGTTGCGTGACGAACACGGTCACGACGACGTCGCCCTGCTCATCGCCCGGGTGAACGCGCTGGAGGAGTGAGGCGGGCCGGACGCCCGCCCCGGCCGCGGGGCGGCTGCGGATTCGCGGGGCCCGCTACGGATTCGGCGGCCTCGCCGGGCGGCCCCCGCGGGAACCCCGCCCCGCCCACTCCGGCCGCGAAATCCGCTTCTATGCCGCAGCGTGGATATGGATACGGGCCACCAACCGGCTCAACACCTACGGATTTCGTTGTCTCACGGGCTTAACAAGACCTTGACGTGGGTCGGACGCGGGGGTTTTATTCGGTCACCAAAACGGCGCCTGCGTCTCGCCAGGTCTGCACCGCGTTTTGGCGCACTTCCCCCACAGTGCCCCCTTCTGCCGCCGGACCGATGGGATACGGATAGCCGATATGCCCTACACACCTGTTGCCTCCGCAGCCCCCGAGCGGGACACCCGTAGCGCGGCGGAGGGAGGTACCGCCAACGGACCCAAGCTCACCCGGTCGATCGGTGTGGTCGGCGGCACGCTGCTCACGCTCTCCTGCCTGACCCCGGCCTCCTCGCTCTTCGTGATCGTGCCGGACTCGTTCGCCAGCCTGGGCACCGGCACCGCGCTCACCATTGCCATCGCGGGCCTGCTGTGTATCGGGGTGGCCTTCACCTACTCCGAGCTCGGCACGCTGATCCCGAGCTCCGGCGGCGAGTACGCCATGGTCGGCACCCTCATGGGCCGCCTCGCCGGGTGGCTGGTTTTCATCCTCTCGCTGATCGTCGTCATGATCGTGCCGCCCATCATCGCCCTGGGCACCGCCGACTATCTGGCGCCGATCGTCCACCTGGATCCGCAGTACACCGCCGCCGGCGTGATGCTGCTGGCCACCGCCATGGGCCTGCTCGACCTGCGCGCCAACGCCTGGATCACCGGCATCTTCCTCGTGCTGGAGGTCGTGGCCTGCGCGGTCGTCGCCTTCCTCGGCTTCAGCCACACCCAGCGCTCCGCGTCCGTGCTCGTCCACCCCGTCATCGACGCCGGACACGGGCACAGCAGCGCCGTCACCGCCGGCCTCATCGTCACGGGCCTGGCCACCGCGCTCTTCATCCTGCAGGGCTTCTCCACCGCCGTGTACCTCGCCGAGGAGATCGAGAACCCGCGCCGCAACGTCTCCCGCACGGTGCTGTGGACCCTCGCCATCGGTGCGGCCGTCGTCCTGATCCCGGTCATCGCGATCACCCTTGGCGCCCCCGACCTCAAGACCCTCGGCGCCGGTGACGTCGCAGGCATGGTGCAGGACTGGAGCAACTCCGGCATCGGCACCTTCGTCAGCCTCTGCATCGCCCTGGCGATCATCAACGCGGCGATCGTGATGGTGATCCAGAACTCCCGGGTGGTCTTCTCCTCGGCCCGCGACGCGGCCTGGCCCGCCCCGGTCAACCGTGCCTTCTCGCACGTCGGCCGCCGGTTCGGCTCGCCGTGGGCGGCCACCCTCGTCGTCGGCGTCCCCGGCGCGGCCCTGTGCTTCGTCAACCTCGACACCCTCAGCGAGGTGACCGGCGTGGCCGTCGCCGCGATGTACGTCTTCGTCGCCCTGGGCGCCCTGGTCTCGCGCCGCGGCGAGCACAAGCACCGGCCGGCCTGGCGGATGCCGCTGTGGCCGACGGTCCCGGCGCTCCTCGTCGTGGCGCTGGCCTGGGTGCTGACCCAGCAGAGCACCAAGAGCCTGGTCATCACCGGGGCCATCGTCGTCGCCGCCGCGCTGTACTGGGCCTGCTACCTGCGCCCGCGGCAGGAGACGCACTGGGTGATCTCGGTCCCGGAGGACGGACAGGCCGTGGCGGGGGAGCCCTCGGCCGCGGTGGTGCCCGCGGAAGGGCGGTAGGTCCCTGGCGGGGGCGGATGGCTCCGCGCGGGCCGGGAGCCGTCCCCCGCGGACCGAACCGGGGCCTCGGCCGGCCCCTCAGCCGTACACCTCTCAGCCGTACAAGAACAAGGCAAAGCCCGCCCGGAGCAGCTGTCCGGGCGGGCTTTGCCTGGTGTCCTGATTTCTTCGCCCTCTGGTTTCCTCTTGCCCTCGGCCCGCTCTTGTCTCGGCCTGCTGTTTCCTCGGCCTGCTGTTTCGTCGGCCTGTTGTTTCCTCGGCCTCCTGTTTCCCCGCCCTCCTGTTGTTTCCCCTCCGCCCACCCCCCTACGGGGGGTGGGCGGGTGTAGAGGTGCGAGCGGCGAGCTACGAGGTCCCGAGGTGCGAGCTACGAGGTGCGCAGAGGTACGAGGCGCGAGCTACGAGGTGCGCAGAGGTGCGCGGAGATGCGAGGGGCGCAGAGACGCAGTGGCGCAAAGACGCGGCTGCCCGGCCCCATGGCGGGGCCGTCACGCCGCGGGCTCGCGTGCTACCGCTCCGACGGGTGGGAGAGCGCCAGCGCGTCCAGCAGCAGGCATACGTGGTCGACGGCGTCCCGCCCCGTGGGGGAGTCGGCCGCGGGTGCGTCGTCGAGCAGCCCGGCGGTCCCGCGCAGCAGCTTCAGCAGCCGCTCGCTGGCCCCGTCGGCCGGTTCCGCGTGCGCCAGTGCGGAGCGGACCTGCCCGCCCGTGAGGGGCACACCGGTTTCGAGGAAGCGGAAGAGCGCCACGGCGATGCGCCGGTCGGCGTCGTGCGGCTTCCACAGCCCGAGCGCGTGGTGGTCGATGAGCCCCGCCGCCTCGGCGCGGATCTCCTCTGGAACATGCATGCCCAAGAACGTCTCATACCGCATCGCCGGCCCATAGGGCGGCAAGGTGCGCCTCACCGGGGCTTCTCCGACGCCATCCGGCCACCGGCGGACCGTGCTGACCAGGCACGTTGTGCCGGGGCCCGGATGACCGGACCGGCACACCTCCGCCCGGCAGGAGTTCAAACCTGTGGGGAGAGTTACATGCACAATCCAGAACCTGGGCGATTTGTTCCTGGTCCGATGCCGGGCGGTGACCGGCGCGTTTGTCCCCTTCGTCGAGGACGTTCGCATATGTGCGTCAGTAAAACGTACCCGAGGGTCTTTCCGCCCTCTGGCGTCCGGCCCCAGATCACGGGACGATCCTCGAACAGCCCGTGAGGACGTCCGATGCGACACGGGCCCAGGGGCCGCTGCGCTCCGCAGTGCGCGGCTCGCCCACCGTATGCGGGAGGTGTAGAAAGAGGACATGGCCGGACGCTACGGCCGCCCGCGTTCGGTTCTCAGGATGCGAACTGTCGCAGGTCAGGTCTTTCTCCTGCAGGTGGCGATCGTGGTGCTGCTGGTCGCCGCCGCCATGGCGGCGCTCGTGCTGCAGTCCCGGACCGACTCCGAACGCGAGGCCCGCCACCGATCGGTCGCCGTCGCCGAGTCCTTCGCCCATGCGCCCGGCATGGAGGCGGCGCTGCAAAGCCCCGATCCGACCGCCGTACTGCAACCGCGGGCCGAGGCCGCCCGCAAGGCCACCGGCGTCGATTTCATCGTCGTGATGAACACCAAGGGCATCCGCTACACCCACCCGATCAGCGACCGGATAGGCAAGAAGTTCGTCGGCACGCTGAAACCGGCGCTGTCCGGCGCTGTGGTCACCGAGAAGATCGTCGGCACCATAGGACCCCTGGTCCAGGCGACGGTGCCGGTCTTCGGCCGCGACGGCAAGGTCATCGGACTGGTCTCGTCCGGCATCACCATCAAGAAGGTCAGCGGCGTCGTCGACGACCAGTTCCCGCTGCTGTTCGGCGCCGCGGCCGGCATCCTCGTCCTCACCACCGGCGGCACCGCGCTCGTCAGCCGGCGGCTGCGTCGTCAGACCCACGGCCTGGGGCCCGCCGAGATGACCCGCATGTACGAGCACCACGACGCGGTGCTGCACGCCGTACGCGAAGGCGTGATCATCGCCGGCGGTGACGGCCGGGTACTGCTCGCCAACGACGAGGCACGCCGGCTCCTGGATCTGCCGCCGGACGTCGAAGGACGCCAGATCGCCGACCTCGGACTCGACGGGGCCACCGCCCAACTGCTCGCCTCCGGCCGGGTCGTCACCGACGAGGTGCACCCGGTGGGCGAACGGCTGCTGGCCGTCAACCAGCGCTCGACGGACCAGGCCGGCGGGCCGCCCGGCAGCGTCACGACGCTGCGGGACACCACCGAGCTGCGGGCGGTCACCGGCCGGGCCGATGTGGCCCGCGGGCGCCTCAAGCTGCTCTACGACGCCGGTACCGAGATCGGCACCACCCTCGACGTGGTGCGCACCTGCGAGGAGCTGGCGGAGTTCGCCGCGGCCCGGTTCGCCGACATCGTCACCGTCGACCTGGCCGAGGACGTGCTGACCGGCGAGGAGCCGGCGGTCTTCGCCGGGGCCGGCATCGAGGTGCGGCGCACCGCGGCGGCCGGCATTCCGCCGGACAGCGGCCTGTACCCCGTCGGCAGCCCGATCCGCTTCGAGCCCTCCACCTCCGTGGGTGCCGGCATCACCAGCGGCGAGGCGGTCCTCGAAGCGGACCTGCCGGCCTTCTCCGGCTGGCAACTGCACAATCCCCCGCGCGCCCGGCAGATCGTCGCGCACGGTATCCACTCGATGATCGCCGTACCGCTGCGGGCCCGCGGCGTCATCCTGGGCGTGGTCATGTTCTGGCGCTCGCAGGAGCCCGAGCCGTTCGAGGAGGAGGATCTCTCCCTCGCCGAGGAACTGGTCGCCCGCGCCGGCGTGAGCATCGACAACGCCCGCCGCTACACCCGCGAGCACACCATGGCGGTCACCCTGCAGCGCAGCCTGCTGCCGCGTGCGCTGCCCGAACAGAACGCCGTCGAGGCCGCCTACCGCTATCTGCCCGCGCAGGCCGGGCGCAGCGGACTCGGCGGCGTCGGCGGTGACTGGTTCGACATCATCCCGCTGCCGGGCGCCCGGGTGGCGCTGGTCGTCGGCGACGTCGTCGGGCACGGCCTGCACGCGGCCGCCACCATGGGCCGGCTGCGCACCGCCGTCCACAACTTCGCCAATCTGGACCTCCCGCCCGACGAGATCCTCTGGCACCTCGACGAGCTGGTCACCCGTATCGACCAGGACGAGGGATCCGAGGGCGCCGAAGGAGCCGGGGTCACCGGCGCCACCTGCCTCTACGCGATCTACGACCCGGCGTCCGGGACCTGCACGATGGCGCGCGCCGGCCACGTCCAGCCCTTGGTGCTGCGGCCGGACGGCACCGCGGAGACCGCCGAGGTGCCGGGCGGTCCGCCCCTCGGGCTCGGCGGTATGCCCTTCGAGTCCTGGCAGCGGGAACTGCCCGAAGGCAGCCGGCTGGTCCTGTTCACCGACGGGCTCGTCGAGGACCGCGACCGCGACATCGACGAGGGGATGGAGCTGCTCAGCAGCACCCTCGCCGACCATCCCCAGCGGACACCGGAGGAGACCTGCGAGGCCGCGCTGGGAGCGCTGCTGCCGGAACTCCCCAGCGACGACATCGCGCTGCTGGTCGCCAGCACCCGGGTGCTGGACGCCGCACACGTCGCCGACTGGGACGTGCCTCCGGACCCGTCGGCCGTGGCGCAGGTGCGGGCGGCCGCGGTCCGCAAACTCATCGACTGGGGGCTGGCGGACGAGGCGTTCACCACCGAGCTGATCCTCAGCGAGCTGGTCACCAACTCCATCCGCTACGCCTCCGGCCCCATCCGCGTACGGCTGATCCGCGACACCTCCCTGATCTGCGAGGTCTCCGACCGCAGCAGCACCTCACCGCATCTGCGGCAGGCCGCCACCACGGACGAGGGCGGCCGCGGCCTCTTCCTGATCGCGCAGCTGGCGGAGCGCTGGGGGACCCGCTACACGGCGGGCGGCAAGGTCATCTGGACGGAACAGGCGCTCGCCGACGGCGGTCTGTTCGCGGCGGCGGCCGACGGCGAGGATGCTGTGAGGTGAGGGCACGGCTCGCAGCAGTAAGGAGGCCGTGATGGATTACCCGCTGCTCAACGCTTTCTGGACGATGTGCCTGATCTTCCTGTGGGTGATGTGGCTGTTCCTGCTGGTGAGGATCGTCGGCGACATCTTCCGCAGCCAGGACATCAACAACTGGGTCAAAACGGGGTGGCTTGTCCTGGTGATCGTGCTGCCGTTCGTCGGCGTCTTCGTCTATGTGCTGGCGCGGGGCCGCGGATTGAGCGAACGTGAGGTCGCGCTGGCCCAGCGGCAGCAGAGGCAGCTGCGGGACTACATCCGGGAGACCGCCAGGGCGGAGGGCAAGACCATCCGGCCCGAGGACTCCCTGGCGAAGCTCGCGGAGCTGAAGAACCGCGGGGACATCACCGAGGAGGAGTTCCAGAAGGCCAAGGCCAAGGTGCTCGCCTGACGGCGGACACCGGCCCCGGGCACCGACTGCTTCCGGGCCGATCTCTGCGACTGTTAATCTCAAGTTGCGTGAATCGCGCAACTTGAGAGGCGGAGAGTGACGTGACCAGTGGGGAACGCTCGGCCACCCGACGCCGCCGGGAGCGGATGGTCGAGCTGCTCGGGGCGGGCGACATCAGCGTGCACGACCTGGCGGGCGAGTTCGATGTCTCGCTGTCCACGGTCCGCCGTGATCTGGCGACACTGGCGGCGCTCGGCCGGATCACCCGCACCTACGGCGGCGCGGTCGACCACCGCGCGGTGGAGCGCACCCGGTACGACAAGGAGCGCACCCGGCGCACCGAGAAGGACGCCATCGCCCGCGCCGCGGCCGCACTGGTCCGCAGCGGCGATGTGGTGCTCCTCGACGCCGGCACCACCACCGCGCGGCTGGCACAGGAGCTGCGCCACCGCACCGACGTCACCGTCGTCACCAACGGGCTCGCCGCGCTTGTGGAGTTGGCGGACGCGGAGGTCGAGGTCGTGGTGCTGGGCGGGCGGCTGCGGCGGCCCAACGAGGCGCTCCTGGGCACCCGTACCGACCAGGCGCTGCGCCGGCTCACCCCGGACGTCGCCTTCCTCGGTGTCGACGGCCTCGACCCCCGGCGCGGCATCAACTGCCCCGACCTCGAACAGGCCGCCCTGAAGGAGACGATGGCCGAGTGCGCCCGGGCCGCCTGGGTGCTCGCCGACCACTCCAAGATCGGCGGAGGAGCGGGCTTCCCGCACTGGGCGGCGATGCCGGCCGGTACGGGGCTGATCTGCGGCGGTGGGGAGCGGCGGCTGGGGGCGTTCGCGGACGCGGGGTGGTCGGTGCGCACCCCTTGACAGCGTGTGGCGCCACTGGCCACCCTGAGTGCGCATATTGCGTGGACCATGCAATTAAGAATGCGTGGTTCAGTCACTTCGTGAGGAGGCCTCATGGCCCAGGTGCTCGTCATCGGAGACGACCTCACCGGAAGCAATGCGACCGGCGCGCTCTACGCACGACGGGGCCTGCGGGCCGTCACCATCAGCGCGATCAGCCAATGGGAGCGCTACGCGGACCGGGTGGACGTCCTCGTCGTCAACACCGCCTCCCGTCACTGGCCCCCCGCCCGCGCCTACGCCGCCGTCCGCGCCGTCGCCGAGACGGCGGGTGCGGCACCCCTGATCGTCAAGCGCGTCGACACCACCCTGCGCGGCAACCCCGGCAGCGAACTCGACGCGGTGCTCGACGCCCTCGCCGCCCGTGAGCCCTCGGCCCGGATCCGGACGCTGGCGGTCCCCGCCTTCCCCGACGCCGGCCGCACCACGGTCGGCGGTCTGCACCTCGTCGACGGCGTCCCGCTGACCCGAACGGCCGTTGCCTGCGACCCCTTCGACCCCGTACGGCATTCGCGGGTCGCGGCCGTGCTGGGCGCACAGAGCCGGCGCACCACGGGTGAGCTGGCGCTGGACGTGGTCGAGCGCGGTCCGGAGGCGGTGGCCGCGGCGCTGCGGGCGAACGGGGCGGAGGTCATGGTGTGCGACGCCACCGAGAACGCCCATCTGCAAACGGTCGCGGCGGCCGCCGCCCGGCTTGCCGCCGAGGACCACATCCGCTGGGTCGCGCTGGACTCCGGGCCGTTCGGCGCCGCCCTCGCCACCGAGCTGGGACTGCGGTCCGAGGGCGCCGCACCCGTCCGGGTCCTCGCCGTCGTCGGCAGCGCCACGGACCGCACCCACACCCAACTCGCCCGTACGGAAACGGCGCTTGGCGCCCGCTGGGCCGACCTCGACCCCGCCGACCCGGACCCCGACCGGGTACTGGCGGCTCTACGGGCGGCGGCGCAGGAGCACGCCACGGTGCTCGGCGTCCGGGTGGTTCCCGCCCCGGTGACGGGGGCCACCGGGGCGGCGCCGGCCTGCGACCCCGGCACCGCCGCGCGCATCCTGCGGTGTCTGGCCGAGGTGGCCCGGCGGGCGGTCGCCGAGCTGCGCCCGGGCGGGCTGTACGCCTCGGGCGGCGACGTCGCCGCGGCCGTCACCTCGGCGCTGGGCGCCGACGGCTTCGCCATCGAGACCGAGGTGCTGCCGCTGGCCGTCGCCGGGCACCTGGTCGGCGGCCCGCACGACGGACTGCCCTTCGCCACGAAGGGCGGCCTGATAGGCGGCCCCGACGCCGCCCGCGACTGCCTGGAACACCTGCGCGCGGCCGGTACCCGGCACACCCTCCGCGCCACGCCGAGCGCCATCTGACCGCCACCTGGACCCACCCGCCTGGACCCACCCGCCTGGACCCACCCGCCTGGACCCACCCGCCTGGACCCACCCGCCTGGGGCCCCCTCAACCGCCGGACGATCCCGGGCCCTCGGGCCTTCCACCCACCCCGGAACCCACTCCCACCCCCACCCCCTGCGCGCCCGTGAACACCGCACCGCGAAAGGCGAGCCCATGACCACCCATCAGCCGGCAACCGGCCACCCGACCGCCCCCGACCGCCCGTTGCCCCTCCTCGCCGTCACCCTCGGCGACCCCGTCGGCATCGGCCCCGAGATCACCGCCCGTACCTTCGCCGACCCGGCGACCACCGCACTCGGCCGCGGGCTCGCCGTCGGCGACGCCGCCGTACTGCGCCGTGCCGTCGCGGTATGCGGTCTGGACGTCGAGGTCCGCGCGGTCGGCGCCCCCGGGGAGGCCCGGTTCGAGCCGGGCACCATCGATGTGCTCGACCTCGGCATCGCGCCCGCCGACCTCCCCTGGGGCCGGGTCGACGCGGTGGCGGGCCGCTCCGCAGTGGCCGCGATCGAGGCGGCCACCCGTGCCGCGCTGGCCGGCGAGGTCGACGGCATCGTCACCTCGCCGATCAACAAGGAGGCCATCTGGGCCGCGGGTTCGCAGCACCTCGGCCACACCGAGATGCTCGGCGAACTCACCGGCGCCGCGCACTTCGACACCATGTTCGTGGTCCGCGGCCTCAAGATCTTCTTCACCACCCGGCACCTCGCCCTGCGCAAGGCCCTGGACCAGATCACCGAGGACCGGGTCGCGGACGCCATCCGGCACGCGGTCACCGCCCTGCGCGTGTTCGGCCATGACGAGCCCCGGCTCGCGGTCGCCGCGATCAATCCGCACGGCGGCGAGGGCGGCCACTTCGGCGACGAGGAGATCACCGCCCTGCGCCCGGCCGTGGCGAAGGCGGCCGCCGAGGGCCTCGGCGTCGTGGGGCCGATCCCCGCCGACTCGGTCTTCCACCAGGGCCTCGAAGGCCGCTTCGACGGCGTGCTGTCCCACTTCCACGACCAGGGCCATATCCCGGCCAAGACCGTCGACTTCGACGGGACGGTCTCCGTCACCGTCGGCCTGCCGGTCCTGCGGACCTCCGTCGACCACGGCACCGCCTTCGACATCGCGGGCAGCGGCCGCGCCTCGCACGGCACGATGGCCGCCGCCTTCCGCGCCGCCGCCGAGTTCAGCCGCTTCACCGACCGGATCCGCGCCACCTACGGAACGGCGGCCGCCCGATGACGGACCCGACGCCGCAGTCCGCCCCGTCGGCCACCCCCGCCAAGCGCTGGCTGTACGTCATCCCCGTCGCCGCGGTCATGTACATGCTGGCGTACCTCGACCGGAACAACGTCTCCGTCATCCTCCCGTACATGCACGGCGATCTGGAGCTGTCCAACGCCGACAAGGGCCTGGTCGGCGGGGTCTTCTTCCTCGGCTATGTGTTCCTGCAGATCCCGGCCGCGCTCCTCGCCCAGCGCTGGAGCGCCCGGAAGACCGTTCTGCTGCTGATGGTGGCGTGGGGGCTGGCCGCCGCGCTGTCCGGGCTCGTACAGACCAAGTCGCAGTTCTACGTGGCCCGTTTCGTGCTGGGCTTCTTCGAGGGCGGCGTCTGGCCCGCCGTCCTCATCCTGCTCGCGTCCTGGTTCCCGCTGCGCGAGCGCGCCCGGGCCAACGCACTGTGGATGGCCTGCCTGCCGCTGTCCTCCGTCCTGATGGCACCGCTGTCCGGCTGGATGCTCGACCACACCGGCTGGCGCTGGGTACTGGTGCTGCAGGGCCTGCCGCCCCTGGTGTGGGCGGTGGTGTGGTGGTTCACCGTCGCCGACCGGCCCGCGCAGGCCCGGTGGATCTCCCGCGCCGAGGCCGAGCACCTGGAGCGCTCGATCGCCGCCGACGAGGCCGCCAAGCCGCCGGCGGGCAGCGGCTCGTACCGCGACGCGGTCAAGCAGCGGCCGGTCCTGGTGCTCATCGGCGTCTACTTCTTCTGGATCACCGGCTTCTACGGCTTCAACCTGTGGCTGCCGTCGGTCATCAAGGAGCTGACCCACGACGGATCGTCCACCGAGGTCGGCCTGCTCACCGCGATCCCCTTCACCGTCGCACTCGCCGTCATGATCGCCAACGCCGCGTGGTCCGACCGCACCGGCAGACGGCGCCGGGCGGTGGCCGTCCCCCTCGTCGTGGGCATCGCGGCCCTGCTGCTGGGTCAGGCCGTGGACGGCGCGCTGCCGCGGATGGTGCTGCTGTGTCTGACGGCGGCCGCGGTCTACGCTCCGTACGGCCCCTTCTGGGCGATCCCCGGCGAGCTGCTCCGCTTCGAGGTGGTGGCCGTCGCCATGGGGCTGATCAACGCGCTCGGCAACCTCGGCGGCTTCGCCGGCCCCTATCTGGTCGGCTGGCTGACCGACACCACGGGCTCCAGCGTGACCGGCTTCGCCGTACTGGCCGCCTCCCTCGCCGTGGCCGTGGCACTGGTGGCGTTCGGCCTGCGCCCGAGCGCCCGCCCCGTACCCCGGCCGGCCGGGCGGGCGACGGAAGGAGTGAGCTGACCACGGCGGCGACCGGCGCACCCGCCACCGGCCGTTACTCCGACCCGCGCAATTGACGGGGAGTCAGGTTTTGGCGGATGGCGCGAAGGTGATTCCTGAATGGATCGATACACCCCTTTGATCCTCCTGAGGAGCAGACATGCGCATCCGCGCCGCGATCGCCGCCAGCGCCCTGGCAACCACCATCGTCATGGGCGGTGCGAGCGCCACCCTGGCTCACGGCAAGGACCACAAGGACCGCCACCACCACTGCTGGTTCTTCGCGGGCATCAAGCACGGTGAACCGGTCTTCAGCGAGGGCTGCGGCAAGGGTCGTAAGTAGTCCGGACGAACCTCCCGCCACCGGTGCCGGCCGGACGACCACAGGTCGCCCCGGCCGGCACCGACGCGCATCAGCCGAGCTTGGGGCCGATCTGCATGTGGAGATGATCTCGGTG
>NZ_JBVIRA010000017.1:122209-145440 GCF_055576575.1 Streptomyces sp. NPDC033270 | reverse complement strand
GAAACGCTCACGGGGGGATCTGGGTGGGCGGCGTGAGGGAGTCTCCCGCCCCCCCCCCCCCCCCCCCCCCCCCCCCCCCCCCCCCCCCCCCCCCCCCCCCCCCCCCCCCCCCCCCCCCCCCGACGCGCATCAGCCGAGCTTGGGGCCGATCTGCATGTGGAGATGATCTCGGTGACCCACTCGGATCGCGGGGTCGGCGTGATCGGGGTAGAGGACGAAGCCTTTGTCGCCGAGCCTCGGCATCGGCCACCTGTTGTCGGGGCCGACGGCGTTGCCCTCGCATTCGTACGTGCCGCACCGGAACGCCGTGGTGAACAGGCCGTACGCCAGCGCGTCGACGGACGGGTCGATGCGGATGCTGCTGCCCGGGCGCGGTGGCAGATCTCCCCAGTCGGTCTTGATGGACTTCTTGAAGGGGGTGCCGTCCACCTCCCCGCCGATGGCCGACAGATCGAGCGCGCGGCCTTGGTTGTGGCAGTCGTTGGGCGGACCGATGCCATGGCCGATACCCAGGTGGAACAGCTCTGCCACGTCGGGATGGGAGGAGTTGAGCCATCGGGTCAGCCGGTAAAGGGCCAACAGCATCCGCTGGTCGACGTTGTCGAAGAAGGCTGCCCCCGGGTTGAGGGCATTGGTGTATCTGATGCCGCCAAGTGTCGGCGGTCCGACGGTCACGTGCTGATCGGGGGTCGGTGACACGATCCCCGTCGGCCCGTCCACGAAGACCGGGCTCTTGAGGGTGAGTTTGTGGCGGCGGATCAGGTCCGCCATCAGCCGGTTGGCCTGAACGGGGGTGAGGAGCCGGGCCGGCATCAGGGCACCCGACGGTGTCGGCGCGAGGCTGAAGCCGGCGAGCGTGCCGCTGTCGTCGACGACGTCGGCGTCCACGTCGTAGCGCTGGTAGGCGTCGCCGCGGAAGAAGTAGGCGAACCGGCCTCCGGGGTAGAGCGCGGCTGTCAGGTTCGCACTGAACACTCCGGGCCATTGGTCGGCGATCTTGAGCGGATAGCCGGGGTCGACGCTGTCGGCGGTGATGTCATAGCGAACGTACTCATCACCCTTGAACAGATACAGCTTGCCGTTGCCCCAGTTCACCGCGGTGTCGATGCCCTTCTGCCAGTTCATCCCGCCGTCCGAGCCGTCGGGCAGGCCCGCCCAGTCGTCGGCCAGCGTGGAGGGCGGGTTCGGCGGCAGGAACGCTGGATCGGTCTTGCCCGTGCGGTGGTCATAGCGCACATACGTCTTGCCGGTGAGGGCATAGGCCGTATCGGCGCCCCACCACACAAAGGCGTTGGGCGAGCCGTCGAGCTTCGGCCAGTTCGTCCGCACATCCAGTGAGCCTTGTTCAAAGGCGTCGGTCACCGCGTTGTAGCGGTGGTAGGTGTCGTCGTCGAAGAAGAGATACACCTTGTCGAGCTGCGGCGAGTTGACGACCTTCGGCCAGGCGATCGCCGTGCTGAGAGCCACCATGACAGCAACTCCGTTCGTCTCGGGGCGGCCGGAGTTCGGCCGGCCGGTGCCGGGGCCGCCCCGCTCGCTACGGCACCGGTTGCGGCCTGCGGATCAGAGCAGGCATCCCCACGCGGAGCCCAGGACGGCTTGGCATTCCTCGCCCTGAGGGTTGAGGCACAGGAGTGGGCTCGGGTCACCGACGTCGTGGCCGTAGTAGCCGCCGACCTGTTTCTTCTTGAGGCTGGGTGTTCCGTCGGGCTCCGTGAACGGGCGTGTGACGAGGAACTGCTCGTAGGGCAATGAGCGGTCGATCACTCGCTGGACCGGCAAGTTGAGCTGCATGGTTTCTCTCCCGTCCGCCGCGTGCCGGGTGTGCGCCGGTGACCGGTGCGGTCCGCGGCCACCGGCGCGGGTACGGGCTCAGATCTGGAGGATCTTGGTGAGCGTGTCGAAGAACCCGTCCGCCTCGACGCCCGTGGCGTCCCCGTAGGTGCCGGCGGCCGCGGTGCTGCTGCGGTCGATGGGCGGCGCCTGTCGTGGCATCTCCAACGTAGCGGCCCTGGCAGGCCGGTCCACATCGCGTTCGGTCCGGTCAATCTTCATGGCCTTCCTTTCGTCATGCCGCCATGCGGTCACATGCCGGCCTCCGGGAGTCACCGGCCGGTGGCCCGGTCAGGCCGCGGTCACCAGCCCGATGACTGCTCAGATCGGGAGGAACTTGGAGATCAGCGAGGTGAGGAGCCCGTCCGCCTCGACGCCGGAGGTGTCGCTGTGGGCACCTGTGGTCGTTCCGTTGCGGTCGATGGGCGGCGCCTGCCGTGGCATCTCCAGCGTGGCGGGCCTGAGCGGCCTTTCCACGTCTCGTTCGGGCTGCTGGATCATCGTGCCCTTCCTTGTGTCGTGCCGTCAGGACGTCTTCACGTCATGCCGGCGACGGGTGTCGCGGCGCCGGTGACCGGTGCACACCGCCACACCGGCGCCGTGACAGCTCAGATCGGGAGCATCTTGGCGAGGATGTTGGTGAGGAATCCGTCCGCCTCGACGCCGGAGGTGTCGCTGTGGGCACCTGTGGTCGTTCCGTTGCGGTCGACGGGCGGCGCCTGCCGCGGCATCTCCAGGGCGGCGGGCCTCTTCGGCCGGTCCGTCGCTCGCTCCATCCGGTCAATCATCGTTGCCTTCCTTCACTTCGTGGCGTCACGTCGGCAGAAGGGGTCCGCCGGCGCCTTTCGCTCCCCGCGCAGCGGCGCCGGCGGTGATCTGGCGACTTCCGGGACCGTCCGATCGGTCATGGTGCGCTCCCGTCACTCCGACAGGCCGCCTTGGGAGTAACAGATCTGCCGGGCCATTCCCTTCAAGTCCGCGCAGCGCAGCGACGCTTCGACGCCGTCCGCGGTGTCCGCTGCGGCCGCAGAGCTCCAGCCGTCCCGGTGAACCGGTGGGGCCTGTACGGGGAGCGCGATCTTCGGTCGCTCGTCCGGGTACTCGTTCATGGCCTGCTCGCCTCCTTGTTCTCGTCGTCGTGGGAAAGCTCAGATATCGCCGAGGAACCTGTGGGACGGCGCCAGGCTGACCGGAGGTATGTCGCTCACATCGATCGTGAACAGGTAGTTCACCTTCGCGCGGCGGTCGTCCTCGGGGTCCATGAAGGTGACGACGACGTCCTGGCAGTCCGAGCCGATACGGCAGTACGGGCTCTTGGCGACGGTGACGGTGTCCAGCGCGTAGAAGTTGTTGCTCGACCCCGGGACGAATTTGGCCGACAGCAGGCCTTCGGCGATGGCGCTCGCCGCTTGGAACGCGTTGGTCCCGGCGTAGTTCATGGCCCGGTCGGCGGAGCTCTGGCCGAGGTTGCGGAACTGGTAGTAGACCTTGTCCAGCAGCGCCCGGACCGTCGTTTCGAGGTCCTCTTGGGAGATGGCGCTCGTCTTCTTGCCGGTGTCCGTTTGTTTGGTGACTTCTTTGACCACCGCCTTGACCAGCGCGTTCTCGTTCCACGTGGCGACCCCTCGGCTCCATACCTCGACGACGGGTACGTACTGCCCGGAGAACAGCCGAACCGTTCGGTCGGTGAGCACTCCGGGGATCGACACCCGAGTGATGAGGTTCGGATCCTTGGGGTCCTGGACCTGGCCCACGATCGCGTCCCGGAAGGTCTTGTAGATCGTCGACACCGGAGGGTAGGAGTGGTCGATCAGGAGCTGTGCCAGCTTGTCCGGGTCGGTCGCCGCCTCCTGCGCGGCGCGCTTCACCTGGGCCGGCTTCGGTATCGGCCCGCCCCAGTCCATCCCGGCCGGCGCCTCGGCCTCCAAGGCGTAGATCGGCGTGCGGTCCAGTTCGAGCGTCCAGGTCAGCTTGTCCGATTCCCATGGATTCAGCGCCAGGTAGTCGCTGAGCTGTATGGGGTCGTACACCTTGGGCTGGATGGTGGTCGGCTTACCGTCCGGACTCGGTTCACCTGGGGTCGGGGGCATCGCCTGGCGGAAGGTGTCCCTGCGCGCCTCGGTCTGGAAGTCGAACCCGATGGTGCCGATCGCGTAGACGAGCTGCCGCGAGCCCGGTTTTGTGCTGCACTCGCACGAGCCGTGCGTGCCGCCCCCGCAGGCCGGACGCACCCCGCCCCCTTGCCCACTGCCGACACCTGCCGGTTCGGGCGGAGCCAGGGGCCTGGTGCCCTCGTCATCCGTGGCCCCGGTCGTCTCCCGCACGGGGACGTCCACGCCGTTGCTTTCCATGGCACTGTCTCCTTCCATCGACTCCGCACCGGACGTCTCCACTGCGGACGTCCCGGATACCTGGTCAGGGGGCTCCGGAGGGGTCTGGGGGATTTCCTCCTCGTCGGTGGTCTCCGCCGGCTCGTCCGCGGCGATGTCCGTGTGGTCGGTGTCCATGGCATTGATTCCCTCTGTCGATTCCGAGGGGGACGGCCCGCCGGAGGGCGCCTTGGTCGGCGGTGCCTGCGTGGGGGACGTCCCGGGCGAAGGGAGTGCACCGGCGGCGTTGACTCCCGGTTCGGGGGCAAGGAGCTGCGTCCGGTACGCGCTGTGCGGTGTGGTCCCGGACAGGACCGCTGTCACGTCGGAAGACGTCACGGACGTGTCACTTCGCGCCGTGGTGTCACTTCGCCCCGTGACGAGGTCATACGCGCGCGCGGCGTCCAGGGTGCCGACCAGGCGACGGCGGCACTGAGGGGCGTCATCGGGGGAGCACGGGGCCGTGGCGGCGGTCTTGAGGATGGCCTCG
Organism: Streptomyces sp. NPDC033270; assembly: GCF_055576575.1. NCBI lineage: Bacteria > Bacillati > Actinomycetota > Actinomycetes > Kitasatosporales > Streptomycetaceae > Streptomyces > Streptomyces sp. NPDC033270. Next base: position 140,748 of record NZ_JBVIRA010000017.1, on the reverse strand, counting down.
GCCGCCGCCTTGGGGTCCGCCTCGCGCCCCGCGTGCACCTGAGCGCCCACGAGCAGCGCGGCAACCCCCGATACCAGGGGGGTGGCGAAGCTGCTGCCGGTGAGCGCCGCGCGGCCGCCGCCGGGCGCGGCGCCCTCGATGTCCTGGCCGGGGGCCAGGACCCCGTTCGTGCGGTAGGCGGCGCCCCAGTTGTTGATCTTCAGTGGTTCGCCGTCGGTGCCCAGCGCTCCGACCGCGAGCACCGACGACACGGCAGCCGGGACCTGCAGACAGTCGCATCCGTCGTTGCCGACCGCGGCGACGACCAGGACGCCGTGGTCGTCGCAGAGCCGCAGCGCCCGTTCCAGCAGGCTGTCCGCCTGGGCGTCCGGTGTGCGTTCGCCACCGCTGATGTTGATGATGTGGGCGCCCTCCTGGACGGCCCGCTCGATCGCCCTGGCCAAGTCCAGCTGCGGGACGCGGCCTTTCTCCGAGTCCCGGAACACCGGGAGCAGCAGCCCCCGGCACTTCGGGGCCAGGCCGGAGACGACGCTGCCGGGCCCGCCGAAGAGCAGGCTGGTGACGTGTGTGCCGTGCAGCGACATCGGCCCGCTTCCGGCGGGCTCCTCGACAAGGGTGTCGAGCCTGGTCAGATCCGCGTCGGCGAGGCAGGGGTGGGACAGGTCCACCGGACCGTCCAGTACGGCGATGCACACCCGGGCGTCACCGAGCAGCTCGTCCTCGCGCACCGGCAGGCGTGCAAGGACCGATCGGGCTTCCATCCGGCCCCCCTCTCCGCCAAGGGCTCAGGTCACGGGTGCCGTTCAGGACCAGACTCGGGCCGGCCCGTCCGGCGGGCGTCCCCCGGATTGTCCAAAGGGCGTTCCGCAAACGTCTCTGGTTCATCTCCGAGCCGTTGACTGGCCGGTCAGACCGCCTCGACCCACCCGACGAAACCGGCCGACGGCGATGCTCGAACGGCGCGCGAACAGCCGGTGAACGCGATGCCTGCGGCATATCCGGATGCGCGATGCAGCCGCCGGTCGCAGAGTGGAGCTTGTGAATTCGAACAGCGCGTACCTGGAACTACTTAGGACCTTCGAGTTCGCATACGCCGGAAGCCGCATCCCCCTCCCCCTGGGAGCCCAGCGCCTGTTGGCCCTACTGGCCCTGCAGAAGCACGGCGTCTACCGAGGGGCGGCCGCCGAGCAGCTCTGGCCCGACTGCACACCCAGCCGGGCGGCGGCGAATCTGCGGTCGGCGCTGTGCCCGGTCCGGCGGATCCGGTCCGCGACCGTCATCGACAGCGCCGGTCAACGCCTGCGGCTCTCGCCCTCGGTGGACGTCGACCTGGACGCGATGCGGAAGACGGCCCAGCGGGTGATCGCCGGGCTGAGCCCGCTGCCGGCGGACTGCGACGCATTGGTGGGCGAGCTGAACCGGGAGTTACTGCCGGGCTGGCCGGACGACTGGCTCATGCTGGAGCGTGAGCGCTGGGACCAGGCACGGCTGCACGCCCTCGAAAGCCTCGCCCAGCAACTCCAGACGGCGGGGGAGTACCTGCCCGCCCTCCAGACGGCGCTGACCGCGATCGCCATCGATCCGATCAGGGAGACCGCCCACCGCATCGTCGTGGAGATCCATATCGCCGAGGGCAACATCGCCTGCGCGCTCAAGCGGTACCGCACCTACCGCGAGCTGCTGCAGCAGGAACTCGAGGTCGCGCCCTCGCAGCAGCTGACCCGGCTGGTGGAGGAAGTGATCTCCACCTAGCGGAAACCGGTGCGGTGGCCACGGCCGTTGCCGGCGCCTGGCGAGCCGCGCCCGCTATTCCATGGCTGCCTCGGGTATCCATGTCTGCGGCGCGGATCGGCTCGTTCCGACCGCGCCTTTTGGTGCAGCGTTCAGTGAAATCTTGGACGACACAGGGTGGGCCGCGCCTTTGGCGGAGCACCGGGCGAGGAAGGACGGCCTCACGATGGGCAGGACCGAGGGCAGGGCCACCGAAGTCGACGGCGTACTGGAGGTACCCGTCATCGACATCACCGACTGGCACACCGGCGCCGACGGCCACCGCGCCGCCCTCGCGACGGCCGTCGACCGGGCGGCGAGCACCGTCGGCTTCCTGCAGCTGCGCGGGCACGGGATCCCCGAGGCCACGGTGCGGGCCTTCGCCGACGCGCTGGACGCGTTCTTCGCGCTCCCGCTGGAGGACAAGAAGCAACTGCGGCCGCCGTCCCCGGACATCAACCGCGGCTACACCCCGCCCCGCACCGAGAGGCTCAGCCTGAGCCTGGGCGTGCCCACGGCCGCCGAGGACCTCTTCGAGGCCTTCAACGTCGGCTCCGAAGCGTCCGCCTATCCGGGCCTGGGGCTCCCCGAAGCGCTGTACCCGGCCAACATCTGGCCGTCCCTGCCGGGCTTCCGCCAGGCGGTGGAGGAGTGGTGCGCCCGGGCCGGCCAACTCACCCGGCAGCTGACCGGGATCTTCGCGCATGCGCTGGGCCTGGAGGAGGGCTACTTCGTCCCGTTCACCGATCACTCCCTCGACGTGCTGCGCATGAACCACTACCCGCTCCCCGCACGGGAGACCGTCCTCGACCGTGACCAGATGGGGATGGGCGCGCACACCGACTACGGCATCGTCACCGTGCTGTGGGCCGACCGCGTACCGGGACTGCAGATCCTCGACACCCGCGGCGACTGGCACGACGTACTGCCCGAGCCCGGCTGCCTGCTGGTCAACCTCGGCGATCTGCTGGCCCGTTGGACCAACGGCCGCTGGCTGTCGACCATGCACCGGGTCCTGCCGCCCACCGACGACGCGGGACGGGTCGTCAGGCGCCGCTCCGCCGCCTACTTCCACGACGGCAACTGGGACGCGGAGATCAGCTGCCTGCCCGGCTGCGTACCGGCCGGCACCGAGCCGCTCTACCCGCCCACCACGGTCGGCCGGCACCTGTCCGAGAAGCTCGCGGGTTCCCGCGCCGGCCGGCTCAACGAGAACGCGCCCCGCGAGGCCGCGCGCCTGCGGTCCGCCCGCGACGACTGACGCGTCCGCCCGGGACCCTGGCGCGCCCCGGCCGCCTCCGCACACCGCCGACGCCCCCTGGACGAAGCCACCGGCGCCCCCTAGCGTCGCGCGGTGTGACCAGCATCCCGCAGCCGCCCGACATCCTGTCACCCGGGTTCGCGGCCGACCCGTACCCCGCCTACCGCATCCTGCGCGAGCACTATCCGCTGCTGTACCACAAGGGCATCGACAGCTATCTGATCTCGCGGTACGAGGACGTGGAACGGGCTTTTCGCGAGCCGGTGTTCACCAGCGACAACTACGACTGGCAGATCGAGCCGGCGCACGGTGGCCGCACCCTCCCGCAGATGAGCGGCCACGAACACGCCGTACGCCGCGCCCTGGTGGCCCCGGCCTTCCGCGGCCGGGAGCTGCGCGAGACGTTCCGGCCGGTCATCGAGCGCAACGCCCGCGAGCTGATCGACGCCTTCCGCGGCGCGGCGGAGACCGACCTGGTGGCGAGGTTCGCGACCCGCTTCCCGGTCAACGTGATCGTCGACATGCTCGCACTGGACCGGGCCGACCACGACCGCTTCCACGGCTGGTACGCGGCGGTCGTGGCCTTCCTGTCCAACCTCGCCCAGGACCCCGAGGTCGCCGCCGCGGGCCGGCGCGCGGGCGAGGAACTCGCCGGGTATCTGCGTCCGATCATTCGACAACGCCGCGCCGCACCCGGCGGCGACCTGCTCTCCAGGCTCTGCACCGCGGAGATCGACGGCATCCGGATGACCGATCAGGACATCACCGCGTTCGTCAGCCTGCTGCTCGCCGCCGGCGGCGAGACCACCGACAAGGCCATCGGGCTGATCTTCCGCCATCTGCTCTCCCACCCCGAGCAGCTCGCGGCGGTACGCGCCGACCGGTCGCTGGTGCCGGCCGCCTTCGCCGAGACGCTGCGCTACACCCCGCCCGTCCAGATGATCATGCGGCAGCCCGCCGCGGACGTCACCCTCAGCGGCGGCACCGTCCCCGCTGGCGCCACGGTCACCTGTCTGATCGGTGCCGCCCACCGCGACGAGAGCCGGTACGCCCGGCCCGACTCGTTCGACCTCTTCCGCACCGACCTGACCCCGTCCCACGCCTTCAGCGCCGCCGCCGACCATGTGGCCTTCGGCCTCGGCCGGCACTTCTGCGTAGGCGCCCTGCTGGCCATGGCCGAGGTGGAGACCGCGGTCAACCAGCTGCTCGACGCCTTCCCCGCCATGGCCTTCGCGGACGGCAGCCAGCCCGCCGACGCCGGGGTCTTCACCCGCGGGCCGACGGAGCTCCGGGTACGGCTCGCGGCCGGGGCGGGGGCGGTCGGCGGGGCCTGAGCGGTGGGCGGCCCCCGGCCGGGTGCCCTCAGTCGGTGTCCGGGAGCGGCCGCCGCAGTACGTACAGGCCGACGGCCACCGCGAGCACGATGACGCACGCGGAGAAGGTCAGGCCCGCCCCGCGCAGGCCGAGCTCCAGGGTGAGCGCCCCGACACCGACGACCGGTAGGGAGATACCGAGGTAGGCGACGAGGAAGAAGGCCGAGATGGTGCCGCCGCGGTGCGCGGGCGGGGCCGCGTCGCCCACCGCGGTCAGGCCGGCGCGGAAGGCCAGCCCCTGGCCGGTGCCGCCGCAGACCGCGCCGACGACCAGGACGGGCAGTGCGGTGACGGCCAGGGAGGTGGCCACCAGCGACAGCCCCACCACCAGGACCAGGCAGCCGACCGGCAGGGCTCTGCGCACGCCGATCCGTCCGGTCAGCAGCTGTCCGGCGGTCGATGCCAGGAACACCGTGAAGACGACCGATCCGGTGACGGCCAGGTTGTGCTCGTCCAGGGTCTGGCTGACGAAGGCCGGTGCGACGGCGGTGAACAGGCCCAGCAGCGCGAATCCGGCGAAGGCGGCAACGGCCGAGGGGGCGAAGACCCCGCGTACCTGGGGCGGGACGTGGAGGCCCTGGGGCCGCAGGGTGCGGGGCCGGTGGGGGTGCGCGACGGTCTCCGGCAGGAACCAGGTCACCGCGGCCGCCATGGCCACCAGCACCAGGTGCACCAGGAACGGCAGGGCCAGCGGCCAGGGCGTGTACTGGGCCAGCAGCCCGGACAGCAGAGGGCCGCAGCCCAGGCCGCCCATGTTCGCGGCGGTCGCGGCGAATCCGGCGTGTGCCTCCTGGCCGGGCTTCGCCAGCTCCAGCACGGCCGCGGTGGCGGCGCCGCTGAACAGGCCGGCGGCGAACCCGGACAGCACCCGCCCCACCAGCAACAGCGGCAGCCCGCCCTCGAAGAGGAAGCACAGCGCGCTCGCCGCCGACAGCCCCAGGGCACACAGCAGCACCGGGCGCCGGCCCGTCTCGTCCGAGAGGTTGCCCGCGAGGAGGAGAACGGTGATCACGCCGAGGGCGTAGACGGCGAAGACCACGGTCACCATCAGTTCGGAGAAGCCGAGCTGCTCGCGGTAGAGCCCGTACAGCGGGGTCGGCAGCGTCGTACCGGCCATGCCGACGGCGAACACGCCCGCCGCCGCCGGATAGCCCAGAGCCCGTTTCCCGGCGGCGCGATCGGTGATCATGGGCTCAAACGTAGGCGCAGGCGGGCCGTGAGGTCGAGGACCGGCGGCCCGGAAAACGCACGGTGCCCCCGCCGGACGGCGGGGGCACCACACGAGCCGGGGCCCGTGCTCAGTGCTTGGCTGACGGAGCGTTGGCCGCCGTCACGTTCACCGCGGCCCAGGCCTTGGCCACCGTCTTGTACTCGGTGCTCCGCGCGCCGTACAGATCCTTGGCCGCGTGCAGCGTCGCGGTCCGGGCGTCGTGGAAGTCGGTCGTGGAGACCATGTACCGGGTCAGCGCCCGGTAGAAGATCGCCGTCGCCTTGCTCCGGCCGATGCCGGTCACCTTGGAGCCGTTGTAGGTGGGGGAGTCGTAGGCCACCCCGCCGATCGTCTTCTTCCCGCTGCCCTCGGCGAGCAGGTAGTAGGCGTGCGAGGAGACGCCGGAGCCGGCGTGCACCTCGGTGTCGTAGGACTCCTTCGACCAGTAGTCGACGGTGCCCTCCAGCTTGTCGAGGGACGGCTTGTCCAGACGGCGCAGGAACTTCTGCTCCAGGCCGAGCTTCTCGCCCATCAGGTAGTTCGGCGGGTTCTTGGGGTTGTCGGTGGCGAACTCCACCGCGCTGCCGAAGATGTCCGCCAGCGACTCGTTGAGCGAGCCGGGTTCGCCGAACTGGTTGCCCTCGGCGTCGACGCGGGTGGGCTGGAGGTTGGCGGTCGCGTCGACGACGCCGTGGCTGAGCTCATGGCCGGTGACGTCCAGGACGACCAGCGGCTTGGCGAAGGTCCTGCCGTCACCGTCGCCGTAGAACATGCAGCCGCAGTCCGAGGACCAGAAGGCGTTGCCGACCTTCTTGCCGAAGTGCACCAGGGCGCGGGCGCCGCGGCCGTCGTTCTTGATGCCCTTGCGGCCGAAGGTCTTCTTGTAGAAGTCCAGGGTGCTGGTGATGCCGTACTGGGCGTCCACGGCGGCGGTGGCCCGGTCGCTCGTGGTGCCGTTGCCCCAGCGGTTGGTGGCGGAGGTGAACGCCTTGCCGCCGGTGAACTTCTCCACCTCCTTGTCGCCGGCGTCCCGGGTCTCGGTGTTGCCGCGGGTGGGGTCCTTGAGGGTGAAGGACTTCTTCGCCGTCTGGGTGGTCGACAGCGGCACACTGCCGACGAAGAGGGACGAGCCGGTTCCCTTGGCCGTGGTCGGGAAGCCGGGGGCCTTGGCCGCCTTGCCCGCGGCGGGCGCGGGGGGAGCCAGCAGCCCGGTCACGGGGTTGAGCCGCTCGCCCCGCTCGCGCAGCTTGTCCAGGAGGGCGGGGGAGAGGAACGAGTCGTTCGCCGGGGTGTTGCTGAGCACCGCCCCGGTGGCCGCGTCGAGGACGACCGTACGGGCGCCGCCGGCCTCGGCGGTGCGGCTGTCGTCGACCTGCACCTGATAGGCCAGCGTCGTCCGGTCGTCCCGGGCGGCCAGGATCAGTTCGGGCTCGCCGGCGTCGCCCTTGGCCACGGTGGCGGCCTTGGACCGGGCCTGATCGGCCGACAGCTTCGGGTCCGTGGTGCGCACGTCGACCTTGTGGTCGAAGGCCCGGGTCACGCCCTCGTACGCCGAGGTGGCGGTCAGATGGACGACGAGGTCGCCGCCGAGCACCGGCAGTCCACGGTGCGTCCGGACGAAACGGACATGCTGCCGGCCGTCCGGGTCGACCATCGTGTCGGTGGCCTTGAGAGTGTCCTGCTTGCCGACTCCGGTGGCCGTGGCGTGTGCGTACGCGGCCGCACGTGCCGCGTCAACGACCTTGTCGGAAGCGGGAGTCGAGGAGGGGGTCTGGGTTCGCGGAGCCGCGCTGGTCGCGCCGACGGCGGTCGCCGCACCGGCCGTGAGGGTCGCGGCCGTGGCCACCGCGACGGCTATGGCCAGGCGGCGGCTGCGTATGTGGGGTCTACGCACTGATGGGGGTCCTTAGCGCTGCGGGGGCGGTCGACAGGCCAACCGCCCGTACACGCGGTGTCGTTGTGCACCGCGGGGGCCGTGTGACCCCGCGCAAACCCTGTATGCCCTGGCATGGGCATGTAAAGTTAAATGATCAGTATTCGAGATTTGTGGTCTAAATTTGACAATTGATCACCTTTGGGTAGCCGCGAGGTGACCAATTGTGGTCTGTCTCCACAGACATGAAGAGGCGCGAAAAGGTTGCCCGGCCACCGGCGGGAAATTGCCGGTGGCCGGGCCGATGAGCGCGCGAATCCCCCTAGACCGTCACCAAAGGCGCGTCGGTACGCGCCGGGGCGCAACCGGGAGCGGTGCGGTTACCGCACGGGGAGGCGGGTGCCCTGACGGGCGGGGCGTCGCGGCGGGTGCACGCTGAGCAGCGGCGTCGCTACGCGCCGAGTGGATGCCGAACGAGGCGGCGGGCGATCGGTCGAGACGGCGGGCGATCGAGACGGGCAGCGCGGAAGCCAGGGCCGGTCCGGCCCTGACCTGACCCGTCGGAGGGGACCCTAGGAGTCGCTCTTCGGGCGGCCCGTCTGATCCGCCGCGGCGGCCGCCCCCTGCGGATCGAAGAGCTCCTCAAGGGAGGCGTCGGCCCGCTCCCCGCCCCGTACGGCCTCGACCACGGCCTGGTGGAAGCTGCGGCTGGCCTCTTCGGACGGGCACGGGACGGGGCTGCCGACCATGGTGTACCAGTCCGAGGACCCGGTGTGCTGCACGGCCACATGGGCCAGGTTCTCCGACCAGGTCGTATGGATGGTCAGGTCGCCGTTGATCACGCCGATCTCCTCGGTGCGAACCGCGCCGGGTAGGGCGTGGATCCCGACAGTGGTCCAAGATGCCCAGGTCATGATGTTCCCCTCGGCGACAAGGGCCCCGGCCGGCGGCCGGGCGCGGTGCCTCAAGTCTGGCACTTGAGGTGCGGCGGCGCAGCGTATACGGGGCCGCGAATTCCGCCGATGCACCACTCGGCCCGCGCGGCCCGGCCCGGCAGCGCACGCCGATGGGTGATTTCTCCTTCAATAATCCCGGTGGTGCCCGCCCACCCCCGGCGGCCCGGGGCACGGCCCAGGGTCTTGCCCGGCCGACCGCCCACCAGGGCGTGTGTGCTGCGGCGAGGCGCCGGGCGGCCGGATCGGTGGACGGCTCAGTCGATGACCGTATGGAAGAAGGTGACGCCGGCGCCGAAGGCCGCGCCGCCGACGAGGGCCGCGGACGCCAGCGTGCCGCCGTTGAAGCAGGTGAGCACTCCGGCTCCGAGGGCGGTGAGGGCACCCAGGAGGAGGATGACGGCGGCGCGCTGACTCAGCAGGGCCGATCTGTTGTGCGCCGCCGATCTGTCGTGCCGTGGCGAACTGTCGTGGAGTGCGGATCCGTTGTGCAGTGCTGATCTGTTGTCGGACACATCAACTCCGATCTGCGCGGGAGCGATGGCTCGCTCGGTGCGGATGCTGATGCTCGGATCGATCTTCTCATTTCTCGCCCCACAAGGCCCGTATCACACGAGGAGATTCGGCGCCGGCATCGGCTGACGGGTGATCGCGAGCATCGCCATGTCGTCGTCGCGGGGCCCGCCGGTCCAGCTCGCGACCTCCCGCGCCAGGAGGTCGATGACCTCTCGCGGCTCCCGGAACGGGCCCCGGCCGGCGAGCTGCGCCGCGGGGTCGTAGAACGCTCCGGTGCGGTCCCGGGCCTCGGTCACGCCATCGGTGACCAGCAGCAGAGTGCCGCCCGCCGGGAAGGGCCGGTCGGCCGGTTCCGGCCGCGCCACGCCCAGCCCGCCCATGCCCAGGGGCAGCCCCGGATCGCCGGTCTCCAGCTCCCGGACCTCGGTGTCGTGGCAGAGATATGGTGCGGGGTGGCCGCAGTTCAGCAGCCGCAGCCCGTCGCCCTGCGGCCGGATCTCGCAGATCAGGGCCGTGATGAAGCCTTCGAGTCGGACCTCCTCGGAGGTCTGCTCGCTCTCCCGCAGCAGCGCGCGCTCCATCCGGTCGGCGAGCGCGGGCAGCCCCGGCTCCTCCTCGGCCGCCTCGCGGAAGGCGCCCAGCAGCACCGACACCGCGCTCACCGCGTCCAGCCCCTTGCCGCGGACGTCGGCGATCAGCAGCCGGACGCCGAACGGAGTGCGCTGCACCGCATAGGCGTCGCCGCCGATCCGGGCCCCGCTCTGGGCGGCCTGGTAGCGCGCCGCGATGGCCAGTGGACCGATGCGCTCCGGCGGCGCGGGCAGCACGGCGCGCTGGGCGGCCTCCGCGACCGTGCGCATGACGTCCAAAGTGTGTCCGTGGCGGGCGATCACCCAGTTGACGCCGACCCCCATGAGCGCGGCGAAGACCGTGTTGATCAGCTCCAGATAGCCCACGATGTCGCCGGCGGTGCCGTCCTTCACCGTCAGCGCGGCGACGCCGACGATGATCACCACGCCGATCACGAGGGTGTGCCGGAGCGAGAGCAGCGCACCGGCCGTCACACTGGCCGCCGTCAGCATGGGATCGCCCCAGTACTCCTGCGGCGACAGCGTGTCCCAGATCAGCCCGCCGGTGGCCAGGACGCCCGGAGCGAACTCGACGTAGCGGGGCCATCGGGTGGAGTAGGAGGGGAGCGGATCGTTCGGCATGCCGCGCGGCCCAGGTCCCCGGCGCTCAGCGGTGCTCGGGGTTGGCGGAGTCCGGTCGGCAGCCGGCGTCCCACTCGGTGCGCTGGTTGCCGTGCGCCGGGATGCCGCCGGCCCGCTTGAGCATCGCCGCGAGATGCATCAGGTTCCACGTCATGAACGTGGTGTTGCGGTTGGTGAAGTCGTTGTCCGGACCGCCCGAGCCCGGATCCAGATACGAGGGGCCGGGCCCGGCCTCGCCGATCCAGCCGGCGTCGGCCTGCGGCGGAATCGTGTAGCCGAGGTGCTGGAGGCTGTAGAGGACGTTCATGGCGCAGTGCTTGATCCCGTCCTCGTTGCCGGTGATCAGACAGCCGCCCACCCGGCCGTAATAGGCGTACTGGCCACGGTCGTTGAGCACGCTGGAACAGGCGTAGAGCCGCTCGACGACCCGCTTCATCACGGAGCTGTTGTCGCCGAGCCAGATCGGCCCGCAGAGCACCAGGACGTCAGCGGCCAGCACCTTCGCGTACAGCTCCGGCCAGGCGTCGGATGCCCAGCCGTGCTCCGTCATGTCCGGCCACACCCCGGTGGCGATGTCATGGTCGACGGCGCGGACCACCTCGGTGGCCACCCCGTTCGCCGCCATCAGGGCGCGGCTCTTGTCGACCAGCCCCTCGGTGTTGCTCGTCTCCGGGGAACGCTTCAGCGTGCAGTTGACGAACAGGGCGCTGAGGTCGTCGTAGCGGTACGTGGGGGCCATCGGGAACTCCTTGCGCGCGACGGACGGACCCTCGGCCCCCAGCCTTCAGCCGCGGGGACCGAGGGGCCACCGGGAGGGCCCGAACGTGTGTCACCCCTTCGAGGCGAGCCGGGCGTAGGCGCGCACATCGGCGTCCGGGTCGTCGGCGACCTCGGCCAGCGCGCCGCGGGCGTCCGCGCGCCCGACGTGGGCCCGCAGCGCCAGCACGGCGGCCTTGCGGACGTCGGCGTGGCCGTCGCGGAGGGCGGCGCGCAGCGCGGCCACGGCGGTCTCGGGACGGGCGGCGGCCAGGGCCCGCGCGGCGCCGGCCCGGACCTGCCAGGCCGCGTCGCCGAGCGCCGCGACAACCGGCGCCTCGTACGGCGGCGGGCAGCCGGTCGTGGCCAGCGCCCCGAGCGCCGCGGCCCGGACCAGGACGTCCTCGTCGTGCAGCAGCGCCGCCAGGTCGGCCGCGCCGCCGACCGTGCCCAGGGCGTGCGCGGCCGCCACCCGGACCTCGCGGGAGGCGTCCTTCGCGGCCCGCCGGAGCTCGTCGGCGGCGTCCACGGAGACCAGCGCGCGGACGGCCTGGATGCGGACGTCCACGGCGGGGTCGGCGAGCGCGGCGGCGAACAGGGGACGGTCGCCGAGGCGGAGCGCGCGCAGCACGTCCACGGCCGACGACCGTACGAGCGGGTCGGGACCGCCTGCCGCGGCGGCCAGCGGCGCGCGCAGCCCCGGATCCGGCACCAGCACCTCGACCAGTTCGCGGAGCGAGGCGGCGGCCGCCGCCCGCACGGCGGCGTCGGTGTCGGCGAGCGCGGCGGCGAGGGCCGGGCCGGTGCCCGGCGGCACGCTCTCGGTGAGCGCGTCGAGCGCCGCGCGGCGTACGACGGGGTCGGGGTCGGCGAGGTACGGGCCGAGCGCCGTCAGGTCCGGCTGGTCCTCGGCGAGGGCCAGCAGTTCGAGGATCCGTGGCGAGGGGGCGCCGGGAGCGGGCCCGGGCTCGGCGGCGCGCCCGGCCTTCCCGGGCCGGGGCACGGAACCCACCGGCGGCGTATCCCGCCGCCCCGCCGTCGCGACCTGCTCCGGATGGACCTCGCCGAGGAAGCGGGCGGCGCCGCCCGCCGGGGCGTACCCGTCGACCGGGACGAGATAGGGCGCCACCGGACGGGCGGTGAACTCCATCCGCCCCGTGGCGGACTTCCGCAGGTCAAGGTGGCACAGCCAGTCGCCGTCGTGGGTCTGCGGATGGTCGGTGCGCTGGTGGTAGAGGCCCCAGCGGGACTCGGTACGGGCCAGCGACGAGCGGGCGGCCATCTCGGCGCAGTCGCGGATGAAGTCGACCTCGGCGCAGCGCATCAGCTCGTGCGGGGTGCGGGCGCCCATGCCGGCGATCTCGGCGCGCATCCGCTCGAAGTGTTCGACGGCCAGCGACAGCCGGGCGCCGCTCTTGGGCGGGGCGACGTAGTCGTTGACGAACCGCCGCAGCTTGTACTCGACCTGCGGCTGCGGCGGGCCGTCGGGACGGCGCAGCGGCCGGTAGATCAGCTCATGGGCGTCCCGCAGCTGATCCGCGGGCAACTCGCCCTCGTACGCGCGGAATCGGGCGGCGTCCGCGCCCGCCAGGTCGCCGTACACAAACGCGCCGATCATGTAGTTGTGCGGGACGCAGGCCAGGTCACCGGCCGCGTACAGCCGGGGCACGGTGGTGCGGGCGTGGTCGTCGACGCGGACACCGGACGCCGAATGGCCGCCGCACAGCCCGATCTCGGAGATGTGCATCTCCACGTCGTGGGTGCGGTAGTCGTGCCCGCGCCCGGCGTGGAAGGTGCCGCGGGTGGGCCGCTCGGTGGTGTGCAGGATCGTCTCCAGCGCGGCCACCGACTCCTCGGGGAGGTGACTGAGCTTGAGGTAGACCGGTCCTCGTTCGGAGGCGGTCTCGGCCGCGAACTCGGCCATCATCTGCCCCGACCAGTAGTCGGACTCCACGAACCGCTCGCCGTGCCGGTTGACCTGGTAGCCGCCGAAGGGGTTGGCGACATAGGCGCAGGCCGGGCCGTTGTAGTCCTTGATCAGCGGATTGATCTGGAAGCACTCGATACCGGTCAGCTCGGCGCCCGCGTGGTACGCCATGGCATAGCCGTCGCCCGCGTTGGTGGGGTTCTCGTAGGTGCCGTAGAGGTATCCGGAGGCCGGCAGGCCGAGGCGGCCGCAGGCACCGGTGGCGAGGATCACCGCGCCCGCCCGGACCGTGACGAAGCCACCGGTGCGGGTGTGGAAGCCCGCCGCCCCGATCGCCCGGCCGTCGGGGCCGGTCAGGACGCGCACCGGCATCACCCGGTTCTCGATCCGGATGCGTTCGCGCATCTCGCGGCGGCGCAGCTGCCGGTAGAGCACCTTCTTGACGTCCTTGCCCTCCGGCATCGGCAGCACATACGAGCCGGAGCGGTGCACCTGCCGGAGCGCGTACGCCCCGTGCTCGTCCTTCTCGAACTTCACGCCGTACGACTCCAGCCGCCGCACCATCGCATAGCCGCGGGTGGCGGTCTGGCGGACGGTGGACTGGTCGACGACGCCGTCGTTGGCGCGGGTGATCTCGGCGACGTAGTCGTCGGGCTCGGCCCGCCCGGGGACCACCGCGTTGTTGACGCCGTCCATGCCCATGGCCAGCGCACCGGAGTGGCGCACGTGCGCCTTCTCCAGCAGCAGGACCGACGCGCCGTGTTCGGCGGCGGTGAGCGCGGCCATGGTGCCGGCCGTGCCGCCGCCGATGACGAGGACGTCGCAGGACAGTTCCTCGGCGGAGTCCAGAGCGGGGATCTCCATGATGGTGCCTCTCATCGCAGCAGGTAGGGCATGTTGACGGTGACCGCGCCGGTGGGGCAGCGAGCGGCGCACGGGCCGCAGTACCAGCACTCGTCGACGTGCATGTACGCCTTGTCGCTGGCCGGGTCGATGGCGAGCGAGTCGAGCGGGCACATGTCGACGCAGAGGGTGCAGCCGTCGATGCACTTCGACTCGTCGATGGTCACGGGCACGTCGGCCCGTTGGGGTACCAGGGACATGGCGGTCTCCAAGGCAGGAACGGCAGGGGGCACGGGGGAACGGGGCGAAGGGGCTCGGGTCGTGCGGCGCGACCGGCCCCGCGAGAGCCGGCCGCCGCGGTCCTAAGCGGCCTGCGGTGGACCATACCGAGGCATCCCGGGCAGTGGTGTTGCCGCAATGTTGCGCCACCCACAGCCCGCCGGAAAGCGGCTCTGACCTGCTGTTTCGAGCCTGCCGAGGGTATTTGCGCCACCTCGTGCGCGGCGGCCGGGCGCACCGGATACCGCCGTCCGGCGCAGTGCCCGCGGCCGCCGCACCCGTGTCGTCGGCCGGTCCCCGCCGCCGTCCCGTTAGCGTCGACGGCGGGCAACGGCGCACGAGGAGGACGCATGAGCGTATGGCCGTCCGTGCTGTTCGCGCTGCTCGCGGCGGCCAGCAACGGTCTGGCCACGGCGCTGCAGCGCCACGCCGCGCGCACCATCCCGCTCTCCTCCAGGCTGCGCCTGGGCCTGCTCGTCGATCTGCTGCACCGCGCCGCCTGGCTCGGTGGGATGCTCGCGGTCATCGCCGCCGCCTGCTTCCAGGCGCTGGCGCTGTCGCAGGGCGCGCTGTCGGTGGTCCAGCCGATCTTCGTCCTCGAACTGCCGCTGACCCTGCTCATCGGACGGCTGATCCTCGGCGGACGGATCTCTCGCGTCGGCTGGACCGGCGTGGCGCTGATCGTCGTCGGCCTGGGGTCCGCGCTCGCCGCCGCCGCGCCCACCGTCGGCACCGCCCGCGCCCCGTTCGGGCGCTGGGTGCCCGCCCTCGTGGTCTGCGCCGCGGTGATCGCCACGGCGGTCGGCGCCGCGCTGCGCCGGGGCGCGGGCGGCGTGCGTGCGGCCTGCTTCGCCGCGGCGGCCGCGATCGCCTACGCCCTCACCGCGGCCCTGATGAAGGACGCCACCTACGCCTGGGAGACCGGCGGCCCCGGCGCGTTCTTCGCCTCCTGGCAGACCTACGGCTTCGCACTCGTCGGAGTGCTGGCGCTGTTCCTCTACGAAAACGCCATGCAGTCCGGCCCGTTGACGGCCTCGCAGCCGGTGGACACGCTCGGCGACGCGCTGGTGAGCCTGTCCCTGGGCGTCACCCTGTTCGACGAACGCATCCGGACCGGCTGGTGGCTGCTCCCCGAGGCGCTGGGCATCGCCCTGGTCCTGTGGGGCGCCCTGCTGCTCTCCCGCGTCGCACTGGCCCGGGACCTGGTGGGCGCCCAGGAGCAGCGGCCCGCGGCCCGCAAGTGACCGTCCTCGGCAAAGATCGTTCCCCAGTGGTGAACGACAACCTCACCGCGACGAACCGCACCCTCACCGCGAAGCACCGGACCGCAAGGACCCGCACCGCACAGGCCGGCACCGCCGCCGCCCTGGCCCTGTCCGCGCTGGCCCTGGCCGGACTCGCCCACGCCGACGGACGCACCATGCCCGACGTGACCGGCCGGGGCCTGGTCGACGCCTTCCAGACGCTGGACTACGACACCGGCATCCGGTTCAGGGACGGCCGCGGCGCGGGCCGCCATGTGCTGTGGCCGGCCTCCTGGAAGGTCTGCGGCCAGCAGCCGGCGCCGGGCACGCCCCTGAAGGGGCGGCAGATCACGCTGACCGTGGTCAAGGACGAGGAGCGGTGTGCGGCCGGTGCCGGGTGAACACCTCCGGCCGACCCCAACCGCCCTCGTCCACCGGGAAGTTGGAGGTGCGGCGCACCGCCGGGGCGCCCCGGGCCCGCTAACCTTGCCACGTACAGGCAGTGCGGGGCGGGGCGCCTTCGCACACCACCGCCGTCAGCGCGACACCGCACGGGCCGCGCTCCGTGATCCGTGGTTTTCCCCCCGACGGCCGGGCCGAGTGGATCCGGCCGCCGGGCCGTCTCGACGAGGACAGGCAGCACGACACCACACACGGCCGGGTCCCGGGGGAGTCCAGGGCGCGGCTGTGGAGCAGGGAGAGATACGTACATGAGCACAGCCACCTCCCCACCCGAAGCCGGAGTCCGGGAGATACCCGGGCCGGGGCTCCTGCCGCACCGTCAGATCCTCACCATTCTCAGCGGCTTGATGCTGGGGATGTTCCTCGCCGCACTCGACCAGACCATCGTCAGCACCTCCATCCGGACCATCGCCGACGATCTGCACGGCCTGAGCCAGCAGGCCTGGGCGACCACCGCCTATCTGATCACCTCGACCGTCGCCACGCCGCTCTACGGCAAACTGTCCGACCTGCACGGCCGCAAGCCGTACTACCTGGCCGCCATCAGCGTCTTCGTCGTGGGCTCGGTGCTGTGCACCTTCTCCACCTCGATGACCGGACTCGCCGCGTTCCGGGCGGTGCAGGGCCTGGGCGCCGGCGGGCTGATGTCGCTGGCGCTGGCGATCATCGGTGACATCGTCCCGCCCCGGGAACGCGCCCGGTACCAGGGCTACATGCTGGGCACCTTCGCGACCTCCAGCGTCGCCGGCCCGCTGATCGGCGGTGCCCTCGCCGGCCAGGACCAGCTGCTGGGCATCACCGGCTGGCGCTGGGTCTTCCTGGTCAACGTACCGATCGGCGTCATCGCGCTGTTCGTCGTGGCCAAGGTCCTCAACCTCCCGCACACCCGGCGCGACCACCGCATCGACTGGTGGGGGGCGCTGACCCTCTCCGTCGGCGTGGTCCCGCTGCTGCTCGTCGCCGAGCAGGGCCGGGAGTGGGGCTGGGACTCCTCCCGCGCCCTCGCCTGTTACGCCGTCGGCGCCGTCGGCATCCTCGCCTGGATCCTCGTCGAGCGGCGGACCGGCGACGACGCGCTGATTCCGATGCGGCTGTTCCGCAACGGCACCTTCAGCACGATCAGCCTGCTGTCCGTGCTGATCGGCATGGGCATGTTCGGCGGGATGCTGCTGATCCCGCAGTACCTCCAGATCGTGAAGGGCGCCAGCCCCACCACGTCGGGCCTGCAGATGCTCCCGCTGATGGCCGGCATGATCATCGCCTCGATCGCGTCGGGCCAGATCACCGCCAAGACCGGCCGCTACAAGGTCTTCCCGCTCATCGGCACCGCGCTGATGGTCGCGGGGATGCTGCTCTTCCACCTCCGCGTCCAGTGGGACACCCCGCTGTGGGAGACCATGGCCGCCATGCTGGTCTTCGGCCTCGGCCTGGGCGGCTGTCTGCAGAGCCTGGTGCTCGCCGTGCAGAACACGGTGCCGCCGCAGGACATGGGGGTGGCGACCGCCTCGTCCACGTTCTTCCGGCAGATGGGCGCCACCGCCGGTACCGCGGTCTTCCTGTCGGTGCTGTTCAGCACGGTCGGTGACAAGATCTCCGCGGCTTTCCGCAGCGCGGCGTCCACCGAGCGCTTCCAGGCCGCGCTGCACGACCCCGCCGTACTGCGCGACCCCGCCAACAAGCCCGTACTGGACACGCTCGGGCACCAGGGCAACGGCGACTCCTCCGGCGTGCTCAGCGATTCGTCGTTCATCCAGCACCTCGACCCGCGGCTCGCCGAGCCGTTCAAGCGCGGCTTCGCCGAGTCGATGCACACCGTGTTCCTGATCGGCGCGGTCGTCGTCGCGCTGGCCTTCCTGCTGATGTGGTTCATCAAGGAGGTGCCGCTGCGGCAGGTGTCCGGGCTGCAGGCACGCGCGGAGGCGGAGGCCGCCGACGCCGTGGACGCCGCGCCGGTGCGGGCCGAGCCCCCCGCGGCCACCGCGACCGGAACCGGCCCGGCCGGCCCGTCGCTCCACGGCACCGTACGGGACGGCGCCGGCCGGCCGGTGGCGGACGCCGCGCTCACCCTGGTCAGCGTCGGCGGCCGGCAGCTCGGCCGTACCTCGACCGCGGCCGACGGCGGCTACACCGTGCCCGTGACCGGCGCCGGCACCTATGTGCTGATCGCCTCCGCCGACGCCCGACAGCCGCAGGCGGTGACCGTCGTGGTGGGCGGGCAGCCCCTGCCCTACGACCTGACCCTCGGCGGCGGGGCGGGCCTGACCGGTGAGGTCCGTACGGAGCGCGGCGACGGCCCGGTGCCCGACGCGCTCGTCGTGGTCACCGACGTACGCGGCGAGGTCGTGGCCTCGGACCGGACCGGCCGGGACGGGGGCTTCGCCTTCGACGAACTGGCGCCGGGCGGCTACACCCTGGCCGTCAGCGCGGAGCACCACCGCCCGGCCGCCCTCCAGGCCGAGGTGGCCGCCGGCAGCCGCAACCGGTACCGGGTCCGGCTCAGGCCGGGAACCCGGCTCCGCGGCACCATCCGCACGGCGGACGGCGGCCCGGTGGACGACGCCCGGGTGACCCTGCTGGACCCGGCGGGCCACGTGGTGCGCACCACCACCAGCGACCGGGACGGTGCGTATGCCCTCACCGACCTCGACGGCGGCGCCTACACGCTGATCGCCGGCGGCTATCCGCCGGTGGCCGCCTCGGTGAGCGTGGGAGCCGCCGGGCGGAGCGAGTGCGACATCGACCTGGGGCACGACCCGGTGACCTGACGCCGGGCGGCCGACCGCCGTGGGGGGGGGGGGGGGGGGGGGGGGGGGGGGGGGGGAGGGGGGGGGGGGGGGGGGGGGGTGGGCGGGGGGGCGTCA
>NZ_JBVIRA010000017.1:62769-122199 GCF_055576575.1 Streptomyces sp. NPDC033270 | reverse complement strand
AAGGGGGCAGAACTGGGGACACGGGAGGGCCGTGCCCCCACTCCCCCCAGGCCCGGTGCCGGACCGGCGCCGGGCCCGCACCGGTTTGGCGGAGGCGTCCCCGCCTACGTACAGTTCCGCCGAAGCACGAAAAATAGAACGTACGATCCCAGGAAAGCGGCAGCGGCGATGACGGTGACCGAAACAGGCCGGGCCGATGGCGCGGGTATCGACTCACAGCGGATGGCGGTCTGCCTGAGCGTGCTCGAAGAGCTGGACGCGCTGCCGCTGGACCACCCCGACGCGATCGCCATACGCCGCGCCACCGCGGGCATCTACCGCAAGGTCAAGCAGCGCCGGCGCCAGGAGCGCCGGGCGGCGAAGACGGCCAACGACAAGGCGGTGACCGCGGCCACGGCCACCGGAGCCCCCGACCGGATCGACGACGAGACCCAGGGCCTGGCCCTCGCCAGCTCCGTGACCACGGAGATCGCCGGAATCCTTGAGCGGCCCCGGTCCTGCTACATCTGCAAGTCCCGCTACACCGAGGTCGACGCGTTCTACCACCAGCTCTGCCGGCCCTGCGCACAGGAGAACCGGGCCCGCCGCGACGCCCGTACGGACCTCACCGGCAGGCGCGCACTGCTCACCGGCGGGCGGGCCAAGATCGGCATGTACATCGCGCTCCGGCTGCTGCGCGACGGCGCCCACACCACGATCACCACCCGCTTCCCGAACGACGCCGTCCGCCGGTTCAAGGCGATGCCGGACAGCGCGGAGTGGCTGCACCGGCTGAAGATCGTCGGAATCGACCTGCGCGACCCGGCCCAGGTCATCGCGCTCGCCGACGAGGTGAGCGCACAGGGCCCGCTCGACATCCTGATCAACAACGCCGCGCAGACCGTGCGCCGCTCGCCCGAGGCGTACGGGCAGCTGCTCGCCGCCGAGTCGGCTCCGCTGCCCGCCGGCGAGCTGCCGGCCTCCCTGGTCCTGGGCAACTTCGGCAGCGGCACCCCCGCGGCCCTGCCCGCCGCCTCGACGGCCGGGCACGGCGGGCTGACCGCCGAGGACGTCACCGCCCTCGCCCTGACCACCGGCTCCGCCTCGCCGGCCCGCATCGAGGCGGGCACCGCGATCGACGCCGGCGGGCTCGTCCCGGACCTGCACGCGACCAACAGCTGGATCCAGAAGGTGGACGAGGTCGACCCGGTCGAGCTCCTGGAAGTCCAGCTGTGCAATATGACCGCGCCGTTCCTGCTGGTCAGCCGGCTGCGCCCGGCGATGGCCGCGGCCGCCGCGCGCCGTAAGTACGTGGTCAACGTCTCCGCGATGGAAGGCCAGTTCAGCCGCGGTTACAAGGGCGCCGGCCACCCCCACACCAACATGGCCAAGGCCGCGCTGAACATGCTCACCCGCACCAGCGCCCGGGAGATGCTGGAGACCGACGGCATCCTGATGACCGCCGTGGACACCGGCTGGATCACCGACGAACGCCCGCACCCCGACAAGATGCGCCTGGCCGAGGAGGGCTTCCACGCCCCGCTGGACCTGGTCGACGGCGCGGCCCGGGTGTACGACCCGATCGTCCGCGGCGAACTCGGCGAGGACCTCTTCGGCTGCTTCCTGAAGGACTACGCGCCGGCCGCCTGGTGAGCCGGCGCCCGCGCCTCAACCGGGCGCGGGCAGCGCGCGGCGGAGCCGCTCCAGCAGCGCCCTGGCCGCCGGGCCGGCCGGTCCCCGCGTCCGCCAGGCCAGCGCGACCCGGCCGCGCGGCCGCGGCCCGGTGATCGCCAGCGTGCGCAGCCCCAGGTCCGCCGCCGCCTGCGCCGGCAGCGCCGGAATCACCGCCACGCCCAGGCCGCGGGCGGCCAGCTGCGCCAGCACCTGCGGAGCGGCCGCCTCGAAGGCGATCCGGGGTCGGATGCCCGCCTGCGCGCAAGCCCGCTCCAGAACACCGCGCAGGCCGGTACCGCGCGGCAGGCTGATCAACGGGCGGTCGCCCAGCGCGGCCAGTGGGACGCTGCCGCGGTCCGGGGGCGCAAGGAGGGGATCGTCCGGCGCGACGGCGGCGACGAGCGGCACATCGATCAGGATCTGCAGGGAGATGCCCTGCGGGGGCGCCTCCTCCGCCAGGCCGATCACCGCGATGTCGAGTGCGCCGGCGTGCAGCGCGGCGAGCATCCGCTCCGAGTTGTCCTCGGTGAGCGAGATCTCCACCTCGGGGTGGTCGTCGTGGAAGTCGGCGAGCAGGGCGGGCACGTCGAAGGCGCCGATGACGGCGCCGGACAGCAGGCCGATCGCCACCCGGCCGCGGAGCAGCCCGGTGAACGCGTCCACGGTGGACCGGATCCCCTCGACGGCGGCGAGCGCGGCCCGCGCGTACGCGAGCACCGCCTCGCCCACCTCCGTCACCGTCACCGAACGGCCGGAGCGGTCCAGCAGCGGCTGACCGAGCTCCCGTTCCAACTGCCGGATCTGGGCGCTCACCCCGGGCTGCGCCAGATGCAGACGGGCCGCGGCGCGGGTGAAGCTCGCCTCCTCCACCACCGCGACGAAGTACTGCAACTGCCGGAGTTCCATGGGGCGAGATTCTAGAACCAGTGGTTATGGAGCTAAGAACCACCAGCTCTTGGACTTATGGCTCCAGGAACAAGATCCTTGGAGCATGGACATCAAAGCGGCGATTGCGGCCGAACGCCGGGAACTCGCGGACATGTTGGCCGGGCTGACGGACAGTCAGTGGGGCGCGCCCACCCTGTGTGAGGGCTGGCGGGTGCGGGAGGTCGCGGCCCATATGTCGATGGGATTCCGCTACTCGTTCCCCAAGGTGGCCGCCGAACTCGTCAAGGCGGGCGGCAGCATCAACAAGGTGGCCGACCGGCTCGCCCGCAGGGACGCCGCCGGCGCATCGACGGACGAACTCGTCGCCTTCCTCCGCGACAACGCCCACCACCCCTGGAAGCCGCCGGTCGGCGGGCTCGCCTCCGCACTGGGCCATGACGTGGTGCACGGCCTCGACATCACCGTCGCCCTCGGCCTGGACCGCCCGGTCCCCGAAGACCGCGTGCGCCTCCTCCTGGCGAACGTCACCCCCAGATCCGCCAGGTTCTTCGGGGCCGACCTCAGCGGCGTCGCACTGCGCGCCGACGACCTCGACTGGTCCTTCGGCGCCGGTGCCCCCCTATCCGGCGCCGCCCAGGACCTGCTGCTGGTCGCCTTCGGCCGCAAGCTCCCCGCCGGACGCCTCCGGGGGGAGCGGCAGGCCCGGTTCGAAGCCCGCTGAGGCGCCGACCGGGTCCGCTCAGCCGGTCAGACCGTGCCGGGCCAGCAGCGGCCCGATCTCCGGATCGCGTCCCACCACCGCGCGGAACGCCTCCATGGGATCGACGCTGCCGCCCTTGGCGAGGAGTTCCCGGCGGAAGATCTCACCGCTCTCGCGGACCGTCCTGCCGTTCTCGCGGAACCAGCGCACGGCATCGGCGTCCAGCACCTCCGCCCAGCGGTAGCCGTAGTACCCCGCCGCGTACCCGCTGCTGAAGATGTGGGCGAAGTAGCCGGTGCGATAGCGCGGCGGGATCGCGGCCACGGCGAGACCCGAGCGCTCCAGCGCGGCCGCCTCGAACGCCTCCGCGTCGCCGTCGCCCGGCAGGTCGCCGTCGGCGGACAGGGTGTGCCAGGACCAGTCCAGCACCGCGGCGGCCTGGTGCTCCACCATCCGGAAGCCCGCGCCGAAGTTCTCCGCCTCGCGCAGACGGGCCGGCAGGTCGGCCGGCATCGGCTCTCCCGTCGCGTGGTGCCGGGCGTAGCGGGCCAGCACCTCGGGCCGGTCCGCCCAGACCTCGTTGACCTGCGAGGGGAACTCGACGAAATCGCGCGGCACCTGCAGACCGGACAGCAGCGGATAGCGGACGTCGGAGAACAGGCCGTGCAGCGCGTGCCCGAACTCGTGGAACAGCGTGGTGACTTCGCTCCAGGTCATGAGCACCGGCTCGCCCTCCGGGGGCTTGGCGATGTTCAGGTTGTTGACCACCACGGGCCGCTGGCCCAGCAGATGGGACTGGAGCACCAAAGAGTCCATCCACGCGCCGCCGCGCTTGGACTCGCGGGCGTGGAAGTCGCCGATGTACAGCCCGAGCGGGCCGCCGTCGGTGTCGCGTACCTCGAAGACCCGGGCGTCCGGGTGGTACGCCACCAGATCGGGGCGCTCGGTCAGGGTGATCCCGTAGACCAGCTCCGCGGCGTGGAAGACCCCGTCGCGCAGTACCCGCTCCAGCTCCAGGTAGGGCCGCAGCGCGGCCGCGTCCAGGTCGAAGCGCTCCTTGCGGACCCGCTCGGCGTAGTACTGCCAGTCGGCGGCGTCGATCCGCGCGACGCCGGCGGCCTCGGCCAGGGCCGCGCCCTCGCGCTCGGCGCTGGCGACGGCGGGGGCGGCCAACCGGTCGAACATGTCCTCGACGGCGCCGGTGGTGCCGGCGGTCCGGTCGGCGATCTCCCAGGCCGCGTGGCTGGGGAAGCCGAGCAGGGCGGCGCGCTCGGCGCGCAGCCTGGCCAGCGCGACGGCGATCGGGCCGTTGTGCTCGCCGCCGCGGCGCAGTGAGGCGGCGAGCAGGCGCGCACGCAGCTCGGGGCTCTCGAGCGCGGCGAGCTCGGTCTGGTTCGAGAAGTTCTTCAGGCTGAGCACGAACTTGCCCTGGTGCCCGAGCGCGTGGGCGTTCTCCGCGGCGGCGGCGATCTGGTCCGGCGGCAAACCGGCCAGCTCCTCGGCGTGGTCCACCACCAGGGCGGCGCGGGCGGTGTCCTCGCGCAGATTCCGGCGGAACTCGGTGCTCCGGGTGGCGATCTCGGTGTTCAGCTCGCGCAGCCGCCGTTGCTGATCCGGCGCGAGGCGTGCGCCGGCCCGTACCCGGAGGGAGTGGTGGCGCTCCAGCAGCCGCAGCTGCTCCGCGTCCAGGCCGAGGCGCTCGCGCTGCTCGAAGACCGTCTCCAGCCGGGCGAACAGAGCGGAGTCGAGCAGCAGCGCATCGTCGTGGGCGGCCAGCCGGGGCGCGAGCTCGGCCTCCAGGGCCTGGATCTCCTCGTCGGTGTCCGCCGCCGCCTTGGTGGCGAACACCCGCCGGACCCGGCCCAGGAGCGCACCGCTGCGCTCGATCGCCTCCACGGTGTTCTCGAAGGTCGCCGGGTCGGCGCGGCCTCCGATCGCCGCCACCTCCGCCAACTGCTCGGCCATTGCGCGTGCGAAAGCCGGCAGATAGTGCTCGTGCCGGATCCGCGCGAAGGGCGGCAGCTCGTAGGGCAGGTCACTCGGTTCGAAGAAGGGGTTCGTCGGCATCACGGGCGTCGACCCTATGCCCGGTGGCGACGCTTGGTCCGGCAGTCGCCGAACACGGCCCGCCGGGCCCTTCCCCGGGAAGCGTCGTTGGGCCATTCGTGGTGTCATCGAAGGCGAGGCAAGCAACGCTCCTTAAGCCAGGAGGAACCATGGCCGGCAAACTGCGAGCCCGAGACATCATGACCGGCGGCGTGCGCTGCGTGGGTGCGCATGAATCGCTCTACGACGCGTCCAAGATGATGCGCGATCTCGACGTCGGATGCCTGCCCATCTGCGGTGACAACAACAAGCTCATGGGCATGATCACCGACCGCGACATCGTCGTCACCTGTTGTGCGGAAGGGGTGGACCCGGCGTCCGTGCAGGCCGGTTCCCTGGGCGGGGAACTGCACTGGATCGACGCCGACGCGGACGCCACCAAGGTCCTGGAGATCATGGAGAACAACCACATCAAGCGCCTGCCGGTGATCGATGTTCAGGGCGGCCACCGCCTGATCGGAATGATCACCGAGGCCAACCTCGCCAAGAACCTCAACGACAAGCAGATCGCGGAGTTCGCGACCCGCGTGTACGCGACCGCCTGACGGTCGCCCTCCTGCACACCCTGGCGCACCGGTGCGCTGGAGCCGGGAGAGTTCCGGCCCGGCGCGCCGTCCGGGCGCGGGGGCCCGCCCGACCGGCGGCCGGCTGACGGCAGGTAGCCTGCATCGGTCAACAACGCGTTGACGTCATCGTGCAGTCAACCATGGGGGACCTCAGTCGTGTCCGCACCGCCGCCGCCCTACCAGAACCAGCCGCCGCAGCAGCCCTACGGGTATCCGCAGCAGCAGCCGTACGGGCAGCAGCAGCCACCGCAGCCGTACGGCCAGCAGCCGCAGCAGCACCCGTATCCGCAGCAGCCGGGTGGGCCGCAGCGGCCGCCGCAGCGGCAGGCGAGTCCGCTGCGGGGTCTGATCACCGCCGTCGTCGTGCTGGCGGTCTTCGGCGGCGGGGCCTGGTACGTGTGGGACTACAACACCAACCCCAACGGCGGCAAGGCCAAGGCGGAGGCCTCGGCGTCCGCGCGGGCCGAGGAGAACAAGAAGTACTCCCCGCAGACCGGTGACTGCGTCGACATGCAGGGCACCGACGACGCTCCGCGGCCGTTGGTCGTCGACTGCGGTTCCGCCCAGGCCGAGTTCAAGACCGGCGACCGGCTGTACGGCTCCGGCCAGAAGTGCGGGCCGCAGTACGACGCCAGCATCGTGTTCACGGGCTCGCGCTATCGCAGCGGCAACTACACGCTCTGCTTCACCAAGGTCTGACGCTTCGTCCAGCCCCGCATCCCCACGGGTCCGCTCGCGCGGGCAGGCCGTCCGCGGCGCCACGGACGGCCTGCAACCCACCGCTGGGGAATACCCGGGTATTCCGTAACGGGTTTCGGATCGGGCTTCGAAACGGGGTTTCGAAGCGGTTCTACGGTGCGTTCAGTTCGTGTCCGCTGCCCGTCTTCCGCTCAATTGGTGCTCAGCGGGAGCTGTTTCGCGGCACGGCCAGTCGCGTGCCGGGGTAAATGAGGTTCGGATTCGCACCGATCACCTCGCGGTTCAGCCGGTGGAATTGCCGCCAGTGGCAGCCGAATTCCTGCGCGATACCGCTCAGCGTGTCCCCGGTGTTGACGACGACGGTGGTGCCGCTGCGCTGCGGACGCGGCTTGTACCGCTTGTGGTGGAACTGCGGGTGCGGCAGTCGCTGGCGAGCCGGCGGCTGGGCCCGGTGCTGCGGTGCGGGGCGCGGGGTGGTGACCCGCGGGGCGGTGTGCCGCGAGGCCGAGTTGAGTCCGAGCCGGGCCGAGCAGGCGGGCCACGCACCCCACCCCTGCCGGGCCAGCACCCGCTCCGCCACGTGGATCTGCTGTGCCCGGCTCGCATGCGACGCCCGTACCCCGTACGCCCGGCCGCCGAACGAGCGCCAGGTGGAGTGGGCGAGCTGCAGCCCTCCGGAGAACCCGTTCCCGGTATCGATACGCCAGTTGCCTCCGCTCTCGCACCCGGCCAGGCGGTCCCACGTCCCGCCTGCCGCCGCCTCGGCCGGCTGCTCGGTCGCCACGTTCAGCGCGCCGGCCGCGAGCAGTACGGCTGCCGCCGTGATGCCTCGGACCCCGTAGCCCCGGAATTCATTCCGGGCGGTCGATTCCGATACCTGCGGAAATTCCATGCGTTTGCTCCCGTCGCTTGCCGCGCAGTTCCCTGGCGGCCATTCAGGAAACGTGACGCCTTAACGGAAATCGCGTTCGAGCGGTGCCCCGACCGCGATTTCCGTGCGGCGCCATGAATTCGACGGGGATGAGACAACCACGCACCGAGTTCGCATCGGCAGAGCGCGCGGTAGCGCCGTCGCCGCTCGGTCTGCCCCCTTGCCTCCGGAGCACGGGCATGCCTGCCCACGGCGCACCCGCTCTGACGGGCAGGGGCGCGCCCCTCATGCCGTAGGCGCATGCCCCACCGGGTCCGGGGGATCGTTCACCCGCTGTGGGGGTGTCCGCCGAGCGCATCCGAGGCACTTGGTGCATGCGCTGCGCAGGTCCGCACGCACCGCGCACAGACCTCTGGGCAGTGCAACGGCTCGTGCCGTCCCGGCGCGGCGGTGCAACAACCCGTCCCACCGGGGCGGTTCGCAGCGGCCCCGGCCGGGACGCGAGGGGCGGAGCGAAAGCCGTGAGGCCCGCGCCGGCCGCCGCGGAGGGTGCGCTACTCGCCCCGGACGCCCCGTGAGGTCGCCGCCGAGCGCGAACCGGCCCCTCTCGAACAGGAGTTACCCACCATTAAACATCCCGTCGATGTGGCATTGATCACTCCAGGAGGAGGAATGCGCAGGTCGGACCCACAGTGTGCAATTGATCGATCACTTTCTGCTGATTATGTGCGCAGCCTGATTAACCCTGAGGGCCCCTCTCGTCGGTGAGAGGGGCAGGAACGCACCGCACGTTCCGCCCCACCCGCAACGACGCGGGTGGCAGCAACTCTCATGAAGGGAGGGCTTCGTGGAGCACTTGGGGCATTCATGGCCCTGGTACGCGCTGGCACTGGTCGGCGTCTACCGGTTGACCGCCACAGGACTCGACGCCCTTGTCCGCCGCGTGGTCCGCACCGTCGCGCAGGCCCGTGCCGAGCACCACCGCGCCGTCACCACCGCCCGTGCCACCGCCGTGCCACCACCACACGGCACCCCCCTCCAGGGCCGCTCGCGACGCGGCGGCGCGCTCCCGGACGCCGGCATCACGTCCCCGCCGCTGCCACCGACCGGCCACCCCTGTGAGGAGGCCCGGTGAACGAGCACTCCCCCCTGGCCAGCCCGACCGATCTGCCACTGGACTTCGAGGTCTTCTTCCAGCGCGAACAAAAGGCGCTCCTCGCCATCGCCGCCTCCCGCCTCAGGGACCGCCGGGACGCGGAGGAGGCCACCTTGGAAGCCGGTTGCCGCATGTACAGCAAGTGGGAGCGCATCCTGGCCCACGTCAACCCGAAAGCCATGACGTACACCATCCTCAACGGCGTCATCTCCGACTTCTACCGCCGCGAGATCCGCAACAGCCGGGTACAGCCCTTCGCCGACCCGCCCGACACCTCCTACCTCCAGGAGCTGCGCAGCTGCGAGGCGCTCGACCTCGCCCTGGACGAGCTGGAGTCCACCGCGCCCCTGCAGGCCAACTCCGTACGCCTGCGCCACCTGGCGGGCCTGTCGTACGACCAGATCGCCGAGCGGTTGGGCACCACCCCCGGCGCCGCGAAGGTCAGCACCAGCGTCGGACTACAGCGACTCAAAGAGATCATGACGAACGGTTCCTGCGGGACCGGAGAGGACGCGTGATGCTCGAAGACCTGCTACGACGCCAAGCCGAGGCCCTCGACGCCGAGTTCGCCGATCACGACCCGGTGGCCTTCACCCAGCGCCTGGCCGCCCGCATCGCCGACGGCACCGCCCGCGAACCCGAGTCCGTCACCCGCGGCACGGTCGGCGGCATCCGCCCCACCCCCGTACGCCCGAGCCCGGCCCGCGGCCGCCGGCGCCGCCGTCCGACCCCCATCCTCGCCGCGCCCGTCCCGTCCGCCGCCGTCCTCGCGGAGGCCCGGCGGCTGTGCAACGTCGTGCTGCGCTCCAAGGACATCGACACCCTCGGCGCGTTCGCCGCCGACTACGACGCGGCCGGCGCGAGAACCTTCGCCTGTCTGCTCTACACCCTCGACAAGTGGGACGGCGCGCTGTACTGGTGGCGCTTCGCGGCCGGCGCCGGCGACGAGCTCGCCGCCCACCTGCTGGCCGTGCACCACGCCGCGGTCGGCCGCACCACCGACGCCCGGCTGTGGCGCGCGATCGCCCGGATGATGGGCTTCACGCTCGACCTCCACCTGCCCGCTCCCGTCCGCGGCACCTCCGAACTGGCCCAGGGCTTCGCCCGCACCTGGGACCGCAGCCTGCAGACGTTCCTCCAGCAGAACCATCTGCCCCGGGGGCTGGTCGCGCGGTGAGCACCCGTGGGCGGCTGTCCGGCGGGCGCGCCATGCCCGCCGGCCGGCCGCCCCGCCGTTCAGCGACCGAGCAGACCGCGCACGTACGCCGCCTGGCCGGCGTGCTGCAGATCGTCGGCGATGACGCTGATCAGCCGGACGCCCAGCGTGACGGGCGGCGACCAGGCGCGGTCGACGACGCGCTTGAGGTCCTTGTCCTCGATCCCGGCGAGGTACTGGACCGTGTTGTCGTGGACCGCCTCGTGGTAGCCGGTCAGCAGCTGCGCGCTGAGGTCCTGCACCGCCGCCACCTCCTTGCGGGAGTGGCCGTATCCGGTGTCATCGGCCGTGAACGGCAGCCCGAAGCGCTCGTACCAGTCGTCCGAGATCCAGACCTGCTCCGCCTCGGCCGCACCGGCCACATGATCGTCCTGGATCCTGGTCAGATGCCAGACCAGCCAGCCGATCGAATTGGCGGCGTCGTCGGGGCGCTCGCCGAGCTCCTCGGGGCTGAGCCCGCTGACCACTTCCTCGACGACCTCCCGGATGCGGCCGAAGGCATCGACGAGCAGTTCTGCGCTGGCGGCGGTCATACGGGCTCCCTTGCGACGACGGGCGGAGGGCGTCAGCCCCGGCGGCGCGCCCATGGTCGCAAGGGAAGCGAAGGAATGGTGGGAGGCTGATCCGTCGGCGTGAGCGTCCGGAGCAGGGGCCGCGTCGCCGCCAGGGACGGACCGCGACGGGCACCGGGCCGGGGCCGGGGCGAGGACCGGGGCGGCACCCCACCTGACCGGATATGACGTACGCCGTTATTTCGGGTCGGTCACGCCTGCAACCGACAGGTCGGGCGAACAGTCATACCCGGCATGAAACCACGACTGAACCTGCGACGGCGGGTGAACCTCAGCAGACGGCAGCGGTCCGGCTCCGGCCGCCGGGTGGGCGCGGCGCTCGCCCTCACGGCGCTGACCCTGCCGCTGACGGCGGCCTTCGGCTCCACCGCCCAGGCCGCCACCGCCGCGTCCGCCTGCACCGCGAGCCGCGGCCCCTACCAGAAGCAGGCCGAGAAGTTCCTCGGCCTGCGGGTCGACGGCCGGCAGTCGGCCTCCGACTGCCGCGCGATCCGCGCCTTCCAGACCAGCCACGGCATCACCCCGAACATCGGCTACGCCGGCCCCGTCACCTGGGGCGTGATGAGCCTGGTCGCACAGCAGAAGGCAGCCGGCCACAACCCGAATAAATCCGGCAAATGCCCCACCAATCGGGGGCGAATAGCCTGCGTCGACCTGACCCGCCAGCTCAGCTGGATACAGGACGGATCGAGGCTGGTGTTCGGGCCGGTCCCGATCCGCAGCGGCCGCGACGGCTACGAGACCCGCACCGGCGCCAAGAAGATCTACTGGCGCAACCTGCACCATGTCTCGACGCTGTACGACGTCCCCATGCCCTACAGCCAGTTCTTCGACGGCGGTCAGGCCTTCCACTCCATCAGCGGCAGCGTCTGGTCGGCCCCCGGCTCGCACGGCTGCGTCAACATGCGCGGCAATGACGCGAAGAAGTACTGGTCCCTGCTGAAGAACGGCGACGACGTCTACGTCTACGGCCGCAAGTCCGGCACCTGATCACCGGGCCCGCACGCACGGCGGACGAGGGCGACCGAGGACGACGAGCAAGGGGCGCTGGTCCAGCAGCCGGATGCATGGCTCCGGCGCCCCGGACGCACCGCCCCTGCCCTCGTGCCGCCCCTCTCCTCGGCTCCGGCGGCGTCAGCGGCCCAATAGCTTGTACAGCGCCATCGGCGTCACATACCCGGGCCACCGACCGTCGGCGAACAGGTGCACGCCGGCGTCCAGATAGCACTGGTCGACGAGCTGGGAGCAGATCATGTGCCGGCTGCTGGCGATATAGCGCCGCAGCCCCGGAACGGGCACCCGCAACCGGTGCGTGGCGATCGCGAGGTAGTCGAGGAAGCTGTACGGCACCCCGACATAGCGGGAGGCCGCCGCGCAGATGCCGGCGCGCTGCCGTTCCGTGAGCCCCTCCGGGTACACATAGAGCACATCGGCGTCGGCGTAGTCCGCGAGCGGCCGGATGCGCGACCCGCCGGGCTGGGCTTCGAGCAGCCGCTCGTCGGGCAGGACCAGGAAGGCGTGCTGGTAGTCGGCGAAACCGTCGCCGTTGATCCACTGTCCGAAGCGGATCAACCGGCCGGTGACGCCGGGGATCTGGGTGAGTCCGATGTCGCCGGGCTGGGGATGGGTGTGCCTCATGAGCGGCTCCCGGGAGCGCAAGAGTGCGGATTCCCCAGGGTGATACCCGCTGTTCGGGCGCTCGCACCGCGCTCTTCGAAGCGCGGCGGGGGAGCGGCTCAGCGCATGAAGGCCTCTTCCGCACTCGCCGCGCTCGGTCCGCTTGCCGCGCCCGTCGCCCTGACCGTCTGCCTCGACGGCCGTGGGATGGCGCCGATGATCTGGCGGGCCCAGCGGGCGGGCGTCTGGTCGTCCAGGAGGGTGGCGAGCCGGGTGAGGTGCGCCAAGCGCTCCGAAGGCGTCATGGTCAGCGCGCGGTGCAGGGTGCCGACGAGGTCCCGGGGGGAGTGCGGGTCGGTGAGCAGGGCGGCGGCCCCCAGTTGGGAGGCCGCTCCGGTGTGGCGGGAGAGGATCAGCACCCCGGACCGGCCGGTGGCGGCATGACTGGCGATGAACTCCTTGGCGGTCAGGTTCATACCGTCCTGCAGCGACGTCACCCAGAACACGTCCGCTGCCAGGTACTGGCCGACCACCTCGCCGAAGGACAGGGCGCGGGGGAGGTACTCGACCGGTTCCCAACCGCCGGTGCGCCAGCGGTCGTTGAGGTCGGCGATGGCGCGCTCCAGGGCGGCGCGGGTGCCGTCGTGCACGCGGATGCCCGGCTCGGGCGGCGGGCACACCAGTCGGAACACCAACTTCCCGCACAGTTCCGGGTGTTGGGCGAGCAGGATCGCGACGGCACGGACCTTCTCCAGCGGCGCCTTGGCGTAGTCGAGTCGCTCCACCGACAGGATCAGGGCCGGCCCTGGCCCCGGCCGCGCCGCCGGCACCCCGCGCGTACGAGCCAGCTCCTCGACGGCCCGCCGGTCGATGCCCAGAGGGTGGACGCCGGTACGCGGTGCCCGACGGGCCCCGGCCAGCGCCTGCCGGAAGTGGCCGGCGAACTCGGCGGTGTGGAAGCCGGCCCAGTCCAGGCACGCGAGGGAGTCGCGCAGCTGCTCGGCGGTGGGAATGCGGGCGAATGCGTCCGGTGGCGGGAACGGTGTGTGGTGGAACAGCCCCAGGTGCAGATCGGGCCGCGTCGCGCGCAGGATGCCGGGCACGAGCCAGAGGTTGTAGTCGTGCAGCCAGACCGTGGCGCCGCGTGCCGCGTGGGCGCTCACGTGGTCGGCGAAGCGCGCGTTGAACGACTCGTAGTGCCGCCAGGCCGAGGCGCTGTGGCGCATCCGGTCGGGCTGGGACATCAGCGCCGGCCAGAGAGTCTCCTTGCACGCACGGTGGAAGTACTCCCTCCACTCGGCGGCGGCCACCGGGAGGAACGCCAGCGGCAGACCGGTCCCGTGCGGAGGACCCGGACGGGCGGGCACGCCGTGACAGGTGGCCAAGGCACCCTCGCCGCCGCGCGGCCCGGCCCCGCCGCCGTACGCGACACCGCCCCCCTGCGGGACCTGGACCCTGCCCTGCGGGGCGTCGTCCCCGACCAGTGCCGTGGCCCAGACGGCGTCGGGACCGTCGGGGCTGAACAGGCCCTGCAGCGTGGGCAGCACGCCGTTCGGGCTCAGGGGCTGCTGCCACTGCCCGTCCGCCCAGCGCACCGGCGGACGGTGATAGCCGACCACGAGGGGGCGAGCACGCTCGATCCAGCCCAGGCTCTCCAACGCGGACAGGATGCCGGCCGCCCCCGGACGGTCCGGCCGGTGGACCTCGGCACGGTCGGGGATCCGCTCCCGGAGGGCGGCTTCCGCATTGCTCATGAGCACGCCTCGTGCGCCGAGCTGGAACAGCGACAGGTCGTTGAGCGAGTCGCCGGCCACGAGGACCGAGTCCATGCGCCACCGCTGCCGACGGGCGAGCAGAGCCAGGGCGTTGCCCTTGCTCGCCCGGGCCGGCAGGACGTCGAAGTAGCGGTCCGCCGAGTACGTCCATCCGCAGCCCAGCTCCCGCACCGCGTCGGTGATCGCTTCGGAGAACTGCTCGGGACGCAGGAAGAACGAGCAGCGGCCCTCCTGAACCACCCCTTCCTGATAGACGAGTTCGGCAAAGCGCGCCAACCGCTCCCGTACGCGCCGCTGCCCCGGCCAGCCGTGACGCAGCCGGTCCTGCAACGGGCCGACGCAGGTGCGGTCCCTCCCGTCGACCACACTCGCACCGACGTCCGCGATGATCCACCGGGGAGAGGGGACGAGCGGATCGGCGCGCACGATCCCCTCGACCGACGACAGTGAGCGGCCGGTCGCGAACACCACGGTCAGTTCCGGATGCCGGTCGAGCGCCTGGCGCAGCCGCCGGCGGTCCGTACGGTCGCCGCCGAGCAGCGTGCCGTCCAGATCGGTGACCAGCACCCGGTCACCGGCACCCGCGGCCGACGGCTCGCGCGAAGCCTGCTCGTCCGACACCAGCGCTGCCATGTTTCCCCCGTTGTCGTCTGGGCGCGTCTCCGCGCTACGGGTCGGTACTCCGGCGGTCCGGATCTGTCCACCGCCGAGCAGGTCTGCTCCTGGCGGCTCCGTACGGGCCGTGTGCGCCGTACGAAGACGGCTGCGCTACGTGGCCAGGCGTGCCAGCCACCGCTCGAGTCCGGCCGCGTCCAGCGCGGCGCCCGAACCCGCCGCGGTGACGGACGCCGCCCCGCAGACGACTCCGGCGGCCAGACACTCGGCGAGCGTCCCGCCCGCGAGGCGGCGATGGACGAAACCCACGTTGAAGCAGTCCCCCGCGCCGGTGGTGTCCACCACGTCCACCGGCAGCGCCGGCTGCGCGATCCGTACACCGTCCTGCGCGGCCACCGCGCCCCTGCTGTCCTGCTTGATCACCACGGTGCGCACCAACCCCGCGAGCACCTCCAGCGCGTCGTCGACGGATCCGGTCCCGGTCACCCGCAGCGCCTCCGCCGCGTTGGGCGCGAAGACGGCGACCTGCCCGAGCGCCTTGGCCACTTCGGGGACGTCGACGCTGCCGGCGTAGTCCTGGCAGTCCATGAACACCTCCGCCCCCACTCGTGCGGCGGCGTCCAGGGCCTTGGACACCGCCGGCCCGTACTGCAGGAACGGCAGCATCACCATCGTCGGCCGGTAGGTCTCGATCAGCTGCGCCAGCGGAGGGGCGACGACCGGTTCCTCGTACGAGACCATCGCCCGGTCACCGGCCCGGGACAACGCGGTCGTCACATGGGGCAGCGGTCGCGCATGGCGCCGAAAGCCCCGCTCGTCCAGCCCCTCGTCCCGTGCCGCCGCGAGCACCTCCAGGCTGAACGGGTCATTGCCGAAGTCCGCTGCCCAGACGACCTCGCGCCCCAGCCGCCGCAACCCCATGGCCAGGTTGAACGCCCCGCCGGGCACCATGCTGAAGCCCTCGGCCCACACTTCCCTGCCGTACGCGACGGGTCCCGTCAGCCCCCGGTACACAAGATCGACCGAGTACGCCCCGGCCACCAGCACCCGGTCGCCGGCCACGTCCTGCCCATGCGTCATGGCGGGACTGTAGGCACAACACGCAGCGCATCAGACCGACAACTCTGGGAGATGGCCGAAATGACGGCACTTCAGCTCTCCGTGACGCCACGGTCGGCCAAAACCTCCCTCCCAGCGCCCTCACGACGAGCCGTGCCCTCGCACGGCGGCGTAGCGGCCCGGCGTGGTGCCCACGTGGCGGGTGAAGTGCCGGTTCAGATGGGCCTGGTCATGGAAGCCGACGGTCGCCGCGACCTCGGCCGGCCGGCGGCCGTCGAGCAGCAGCCGACGGGCCCGGTCGATGCGTCTGCCGGTCAGATAGGCGTGCGGCGGCAGCCCGTAGGTCTGTTTGAAGCAGCGGATGAGATGGGTGGGGTGGGCGTGCAGGACGGCGGCGGCCTCCTGTAGGGAGATGCCGGCGGGAATCCGGGAGTCCAGCAGTTCCCGCAGCTCGGCCGCGAGCCGGTTCGCCTCGCGACCGGGAGTACGGAGCCGAAGCGCGTCGAGGCGGTCGGGTGGGGCGAGGTGACGATGCAGCCGTTCACGGATGAAGGCCAGCCGGGACGCGGCTTCGAACGCGGCGTCGCCGCACCCGCCGCCGGCCCGGGGCCGACCCTCGGACCCGGCGTCGGCAGCGGTGCCGGCGTCGCCGAGGGCGGTGTGCAGCTGGTGGATCCGATGGCGCAGCAGCGCATCGTGCAGGAC
This sequence comes from Streptomyces sp. NPDC033270, assembly GCF_055576575.1. Classification (NCBI taxonomy): domain Bacteria; kingdom Bacillati; phylum Actinomycetota; class Actinomycetes; order Kitasatosporales; family Streptomycetaceae; genus Streptomyces; species Streptomyces sp. NPDC033270. The sequence continues at coordinate 106,001 of NZ_JBVIRA010000017.1, read as the reverse complement.
CGGGCCGTCCACCGCGCTGCCGGTCAGCCGCTCCGGCAGCACGGTCAGGTCCAGGTAGAGCACGCGTTTGCGGAAGCCCGTCGCGGTGACCGTCCTGCCGTCATGCGAGACACCGGGAGGCAGCAGAACGACCTTGCCGGTACCGGTAGCCCCATGACGCTGCCGATCGAGTGCGAAGTCGACCGACCCGTCATCGAGGATCATCAGGGCCCAGGTGTCGTGGGTGTGGGCCGGATAGGCGTGATCGGTGAAGCGCGCATGGAAGACCTCGGAGAGACCCGGTACCGACGGCTGCCAGGCGCTGACCGTCGTGGGGGGTGGGCCCGGAGCTGCTGTCATGCCAGGAACGTACAAGATCGCGGGCGTCCGGGCGCGGCAGGCTGACATCTCACGACAGCGAAAGGACCGCAGATGCCGCAGCCTCCCGCCCCGGTCAGTCTGGCCGACAAGCTCGCGCAGTTCAGTGACCTCTGGTCACAGAAGAAGGTGGCCGATCTCAACGACTACGAGGTCAAGCTCGCCAAGTTGAAGGGGGAGTTCATCTGGCACACCCACGAGGACACCGATGAACTGTTTCTCGTCCTCGGCGGTCGCCTCACCATCCAGCTCAGGGACGGTGATGTGGTGCTCGGACCCGGTGAACTGTTCGTCGTTCCGCGCGGCGTCGAACACTGCCCACTGGCGGAGGAGGAGACCGCCGTCCTGCTGCTCGAACCCGCCGGGACGATCAACACCGGTGACGCGGGGGGCCCGAGGACCAAGGCGGCCGAATCCCTGGACTAGGGCCTTTCCGACCCTGACCCATCGGACAGGCCCTAGGGAGAGCCCTTCGGGAGTCCGGCCCGGGGAACCCCCCGGCCCCATGGGGTGGGCCGGGAGGCGCCGGGCCGGCTGCTCGGCCATCCGCGCTCTCGTGTCGGCCGCGCCCACCGTCAGGCGGCCGCGGTCGCCGCGGTCGCCGCGATCAGCGCTTCACGACGAACGCCCGGCCCTTCTTCGCGTCGGCGGAGCAGGAAGCCTTCTCCGACGCGGTCATCTTGCGGGTCTTGACCGTCACCGCATTGCTCTGCCCGTCCGTGCCGTTGGGCGCGGGGCCCGTGACGGTGTCCGGCACGAACCAGAAGTAGTGCCCCCACTTGGGGCTGTCGTAATGGGTCTGCCAGGTACCCGAGACGGTCTGCATGACCTGTGCACGGGAGATCCAGCCCACCTCGCCCGGCTTCACCGTCATGTTCAGGGAGCTGTTCTCGGTGTGCGAGCTCGACCAGGTGTGACTGTAGGTCGCGGTCACACTCAGGTCGATCAGACCGGCGATCTTTCCGCCGGCCGTGACCGAGACTCCGGCACTGTCCGTCGAACCCACCGTGTCCGCCCAGCCCATCGACTGCGTGGCATCCGAAGTGCTGCAGTTGTAAAGGGAGTTGGAGACCTGCCGGAAGTCGCCGAGGTACGCCTTGCCGAGCGTCGGCTCGTTGAAGCTGCACTTCCCCTCGCCGGAGGCGCAGTCGGCTATGAGCTGCTCCCGGGTGGGTCCGTCGTCTGCGGCAGCGGGTACGGTCATTGCTGCGAGCAGTCCCAGTGCGGCCGTCGACAGTGCCATCAGCCGACTCCCGTACCGGACCGTTCTGCCGTTCCTCTTCGTCATCTTGGTGTTGCCTCTCGTGCTTCTCGCCTATTTCACACACGGCACATGGAAGCGACGGTTCCGGGTGGAGTGTGGTGCATGTCGCGTCCGCCGCTGTTGCGTTCGAGACTGGAGTGAAAGTTGTTTCAACTACACCAAGAGTCGGTAAAGTTGTAGTTGATGGCGAAACAGTCCCTTTAGGGGGAATCGAAACGGAGGCTGCGTCAGTTTCCTGGCGGGTCTCGCGCGGGTCCTCTGCGGGCTCTCTTCGGGTCCTCTTCTCTCACCGCCGGGCAGCGGACGCGCCGTTGAGGACGGTGCTCACGGCGCGTGAGACGAAGTCCTTCTCCACCGGGAGCTGCCGCAGTACGACGCGGAGCCAGGCGGCCCCGGCCAGCAGGTCCACCAGCAGCATCGGGTCGGCGTCCGCCGCGAGTTCGCCGCGGGCGACGGCGCGGTCGAAGACGGGCCGCTCGCGGTCGATCCGGTCGGCGAAGAAGTCGCGGACGTGGCCGGCGAGTTCGGGGCTGTGGGTGACCGCGCCCAGTGCGGAGACGGCGATGTCGGCGCCCGGTGGGGCGGTCAGCAAGGTCACCACCGTGCGCAGCAGCGCCTCCAGGTCGCCCTGGAGGCTGCCGGTGTCGGGGAGTTCGACATCGAGCCGGCGGGCACCCGTGAGCGCGGCACCCAGGAGCGCTCCCTTCGACGGCCACCAGCGGTAGATCGTGGTCTTGTTGACCCCGGACCGCTGCGCGACCCCCTCGACGGTCAGGCCCTCGTAGCCCTTCTCCGCGAGCAGGTCCAGTGTGGCGTCGAAGATCTCCGGTGCCTTCCGTGGGCCGCCGCTTCGCCGCGTTCCGTCGTGTCGTGCCTCGCTCATGAGGGAAGGTTAGCATCGAAAAACAACGCAACGTTGCGTTGCATTTGCGTGTAGCGTGCCGAGCATGGAGACCAATGAAGCCGGGCTGCCCGTCGTCTTCGTGCACGGCACGCGCGTCAGCGGCACGATGTGGCAACCCGTTGTCCGTGCCATCGGAACCCGCCACCCCGTGGCGGCACCTGACCTACCGGGCCATGGAGCCAGGCGCGGCGAGAAGTTCACCCTGCCGGGCGCCGTGGCGGCGGTGGCCGAGGCGGTGGATCGACTCGGCGGCCGCGCCCTGGTGGCGGGGCTGTCCCTGGGCGGTTACGTCGCGATGGCCACGGCTGCCGGACACCCGGACCGGGTGGCGGGCCTGATGGCGATGGGCTGTACGGCCCTGCCACGCGGACCGCTCGGCGCCGTGTACCGGGGAGCGGCACGAGCGGCGGCCAGGTATCCGGAAGAGGCCAACCGCCTCAGCGCGTTCGCGTTCCGTCACGCGCTGCCCGGCTCCCTGGGGCGAGCCATGGCCGCGGGCGGTCTGAGCTGCGAGACCGTGCCGGACGTCGTCGCCGCCGTCCGCGAGCTGGACCCGCTCGCGACGCTGTCGGCGTATCCGGGCCCGGTATGGCTGTGGAACGGCGAACGCGACCACTTCCGCCGCGACGAACGCCGCTTCCTCCGTGCCTGCCGAGACGGCCGCCTCAACGTCCGGCCCGGGTGTGGGCACCTCACCCTCCTCGCGGACGCAACGGCGGTGGCCCGGCAGGTCATGGACGCGGCGGCGGTCGTCACGGCTCGGACGGAGGGCGCCGGTACGCCGTCGTCGACTGGACGGTGAGGTGCACGGGCCCCCTCTGGTCTCACCCGCTCCGGGTGGCCACCACCAACCGGCACCGAGGGGTGCCATCGGGACGCAGGCCCGGCTCCGGCAGCGCGTGCAGCTGCACTGCGAAGCCGGTCCGGGCCAGCTCCGCCCGTACGTCGGCGAGCCGGAACGCCCGGTAGTACATGACGAAGGGCGGGCGCCAGAGCGCATTGCGGACCCGCATCGCCGTATCGAAGGCCAGCAGCGTCCAGTAGGCCGGCGACCCCGGGCGGGGCGGCGCGCCGATCGGAAAGACGAACCGTCCGCCGGGGCGCAGCACGGAGTGGACCTGCGCGAACAGCCCCGGCCGCTCCTGGGGCAGAAAATGCCCGAACGCGCCGAAACTCACGACGAGATCGAAGGCCGGGCCGAACGGAAGGGCCCGCGCATCCGCCCGTACCCAGTCGATGCGCGGCGCGGTCGCGGTCGTCCGCTCACGGGCACGGCCCATCGAGAGCATGCCCGCGCTGATGTCGACCCCCGTGACCCGCTCCCGGCACACCTGCCGCAGTACGCCCACCCCCGCGCCCGTACCGCAGCACAGGTCGAGGCCGCTGTCGAACGGTCCCAGCCTCAGCAGCGCCTGTGACACGGGAGTCAGCACCGACTGCGGTGTCCGGAACGGGGTGTGGTCGAATTTCGGAGCGAGCAGGTCATAGCCGTGCTCGACGGAGGACAGTGCCTGGACGGCGAGTTCACGGAACGTGGGGCCCTGGGGTGCGAACATCGCGCTCAGCATAGGCTCATCCGTGGCCCGGGACGCAGGGTGAGGCATCGAGAGGTATCGAGGGGTACCGAAAGGCCTGTCAGCCCGTCCGCGTCGAGTGCTACAGTGCGTTCGGAGCGCACTTGTGTTCGCCGCGATGACGGCGCCGGTGCCCGGCTCATCTCAGCAACACCATCACCATCATCACCATCGCATCCGTTCGTTTCTGCTGGCCTCTCCTCGCAGTGCGTTCGCGACGGGTTCGCATCGCCGATACGCCCTCGGTCTGTCTGTCCAGACCGGCGACGGCGGTCCAGCTCCCGCTCTCCGCCCGGCACTCGCAGATCTCACTTCTGCCGGGCAGCGGCATCACCCTCCCTCTCCGGCCGCGGGTTTCCTGCCCGCCCGTGGGCGTGAAGGCACCGCCCCCCAACCCGCCGGGTCCCCTTGTACCGCCCTACCGCGTACTCATCTCCATACGTCCCGAGAGGACACCGTGACCACCACCAAAACCAAGCACACCACGCGCGCCCTTCACGCCGCCGACTCCACCAACTCGACCCACTCGACCCACTCGACCCATTCGACCCACTCCACGACGATGGTCGATCCCCGGGTCGACATCGCCACGCCGGCCGCCGGGATCCTGGATATCGCGAACGAGCGGCAGGAATTCGGCTTTCTTCGTGCGGAAGGATGCCTCGCCTCGCCCGTAGACGTTCGAGTGCCCGCTGCGCTGATCCGCAGGAACGGCCTGCGTAAAGGTGACTTCGTCGTGGGCCGGTGCGGCCGCCCGCGGGCGCTCACCGAGGTCGAGACCGTCAACGGTCGCCCGCCAGAGGAATTGCGGGCCCGACCGCACTTCCGTGATCTCACACCGCTGCATCCACGACACCGGATACGCCTCGAAAGCCCGCATGGCGGTCTGGCGTCACGCATCGTCGACCTGATCGCCCCGGTCGGCAAGGGGCAGCGCGGGCTCATCGTCGCCCCGCCGAAGACCGGCAAGACGGTTCTGCTGCAACAGCTCGCCGCCTCCGTCGCCGACAATCACCCCGAATGCCGGCTGATGGTGGTCCTGGTCGACGAACGGCCGGAAGAGGTCACCGAAATGCGTCGTTGCGTACGCGGTGAGGTGCTCGCCTCCACTTTCGACCGCTCGCCGAAAGAGCACATCGCACTCGCCGAACTGGCCGTGGAACGCGCGAAGCGACTCGTCGAGCACGGAGTGGATGTCGTCATCCTCATGGATTCGCTGACTCGGCTCTGCCGGGCGCACAACAATGCCGCCGCATCGGGTGGTCGCACGCTGAGCGGAGGTGTGGACGCCGCCGCGCTGTACGGGCCCAAGCGGCTCTTCGGAGCCGCGCGCCTCGCGGAGGAGGGCGGTTCGCTGACCATCCTCGCCACCGCTTTGGTGGAGACCGGCTCCCGGGCCGACGACTACTACTTCGAGGAATTGAAGGGCACCGGCAACCTGGAACTCCGCCTGGACCGCGCACTGGCGGGAAAGCGGATCTACCCAGCGGTCAATGCCACCGCCTCCGGCACCCGTCGCGAGGAACTGCTGCTCACCTCGGCCGAGTTGACGGCTACGCGTCGACTGCGGCGGGCCCTCCAAACCGGCGACGGGTCGGCGAAATGGGAGGCGTTGCTGGAGAAGATGCGACACGCTCCGGACAATGCGACGTTCCTGCGCCAGGTGCAGGCCACCCTCCCGGACGCATGACCTAGATGACCACCGATCGGCTACCCGCGTATTCCTCCCGCGCGATGCCGGTCGAGCGGCCCGTGTTCGTTCAAGGACGTGTGATGCGTTGTTCTTTCCAGGGCGCCTCCGGATCACAGGTGGGGAATTCTCCGGATCACAGGGCCAAGATGAGGGCGGCGCCCAGGCCGCCCAGTCCCAGGGCGACGGCGGCACAGCCCCAGCCCCCGTCCCGCCAGACGAAGGGCCTGTCGAGCGCGAGGCGGCCGGGCCCGATCGCGGCGACCGCGAGGGCGACGACGGCGATGGTCAGGGGATATTCCAGCCCGCCTGACTGGCCCCAGAGGCCCTTGGGGGCGCCGAGCGCCATGGCGTTGATCATCACGCCGATCAGTGCGGCGGCCGCCAGCGGGGTGAGCAGCCCGGCCGCGAGACCGAGACCGCCGAGGAGCTCCGAGGCCCCGGCGAGGCCGGCGAAGAACTCGCCCGGCCGGTAGCCGAGCGCGGCGAATCCCTTTCCGGTCGCCGTGAGCCCTTCGCCGCCGAAGAGCCCGAAGAGCTTCTGGGCGCCGTGGCCGGCCATGATCAGTCCTACGCTCAGGCGGAGCAGCAGCAAGCCGACATCGGCTGCGAGCGGGGGAGACCGGAGTCCGTTGGGCCCGGAGTCGTTGTCCGTCCGTGGCTCGGCGAGCAGTTTCATGACGTGTCGCTTTCCGCACCGGCGCGTCCTGTGGTCGCGGTGCCGAACACCGGCGCCGCGACCACGCGACGCGCCGGTGCGCTCAGGGTGGGGAAAGTCTGATGGATTGCGAGCCGAATCGGGGGAGCGGTGGCGGTGAGGGACGTGCTGAATACCTGCTGTGTCGAGATGAAGGTCCGGCCCTTTACAGTCGATCGTGCTACGCGAGGACGCGATTGCCTAGGGGGGCACCGAAGGTAAACGGGAGAAGATTTTAGGGGTAAAGCGGCGTGCGCGGTCGCGGAATTCCGCCCGAGGAGGAAAGGCCGGTCAGCGGCTTTCCGGTTCCGGTCGGCGTTGCACGGATCCAGTCAGTGCTGGGCAGCAGTGGCAGTGGCCGTGTCAGTCGGGTGCCGGTCAGAGTGCCACGACGCGAAGAGCGGGCCCTCGGGAAGGGAAACCGAGGGCCCGCTCGGCCGGCACTCGGCTTTCCGGGGCGGGCTGCTCGCCTCCGGACGCCGCGTGACGGCAAGGCGTCAGCTGTTGACGCAGGTGTTGCCGAAGGTGGGGTTCAGCAGTCCGACGATGCTGAGGGTGTTGCCGCAGGCGTTGACCGGAACATGGACGGGGATTTGGGTGGTGTTGCCGGACAGGACACCAGGTGAGTGGAGCGATGCGCCCTGTGCACCGCTGTCGGCGGAGGCCAGGCCGGCCCCGCCGAGGACGACGGCGCAGGCGCCGGCGGTCAGGAGGGCACTCTTGATCCGGTGAGCCATCGATCGGTCTCCCTACTGGTGAAGGAAAGCGGCTCACGGGCGATGCGGCTTCCGTAGGAGCGCCTCGCACCACGACTGTGAGCCGCCCGGTGCGTACACCGATGTGGATTCCCCGCCGAATCCCGATCCAGAAGCACGGGTCACGAAGATCAGACTTCTAGGTGTTGTCGCGGCCCGAGTTGACGCTCTGCCGTACGAATCGATCCGTGGCGGGAGAGGGCACGGCAGGACCGCATCGGTTGCTGCCGGCCGTCATTGCTGGTTGGCGCGGCGGCAACGCGGCCTACCATGACGGCCATGAACAGTGATCTCTTTTCCTCGGACAACATGGCCATACCGGCGACCGCGCCCGGTATGACGCAGCAGAACGCGAAGTCGATCAAGTATGCGCTGGACGGCGAGTGTTACGCCCGGCAGGGGGCGATGGTCGCCTTCCGCGGCGATCTGCAGTTCGAGAAGCAGGGGCAGGGCGTCGGCAAGTTCCTCAAGCGAGCGGTCACCGGCGAGGGGCTGGCGCTGATGGCCGTACGGGGCCGTGGCGAGGTGTGGTTCGCGCACGAAGCCGCGAACTGCTTCATCATCGATCTCGCCCCTGGTGACGGCTTGACCGTCAACGGCCGCAATGTCCTGTGCTTCGACCCGTCGCTCTCCTACGAGATCAAGGTCGTCAAGGGCGCCGGTATGGTCGGCGGCGGACTCTTCAACTCCGTTTTCAGCGGCCAGGGCAAGCTGGGCGTCGTGTGTGAGGGCAATCCCATCGTCATCCCCGTGTCGCCGCAGTCTCCGGTCTTCGTCGACACCGACGCCGTGGTTGGCTGGAGCAGCAGCCTGCAGACCACGCTGCACCGTTCGCAGAGCCTGGGTTCGATGCTCCGGGGCGGCTCCGGCGAGGCCGTTCAGCTCCGCCTCGACGGCGAGGGCTTCGTGATCGTACGGCCCAGTGAGCTCCGCCCGGAGAAGGCCGCCGGCAACTGACCGGACGCGACTTCGCCCCGCGAGTCGCCGCCTGGCATGATCGCGCGCATGGCTGAACGCGTGATTGCCGCATGTGACGGCGCATCGAAAGGAAACCCCGGGCCCGCGGGCTGGGCCTGGGTCGTCGCCGACACCCGGGAGACCGTCCTTCGCTGGGAGGCCGGTCCGCTGGGCACCGCGACGAACAACGTCGCGGAGCTCACCGCGCTGGAACGCCTGCTGACGGCCACCGACCCGGCGGTTCCGATCGAGATCCGGATGGACTCCCAGTACGCGATGAAGGCCGTCACGACGTGGCTGCCCGGCTGGAAGCGCAAGGGCTGGAAGACGGCCGCGGGCAAGCCGGTGGCCAACCAGGAACTCGTCGTACGCATCGACGCCCTGCTCACGGGGCGCGAGGTGGAGTTCCGGTACGTGCCCGCGCACCAAGTGGACGGCGACCGGCTCAACGACTTCGCCGACCGGGCCGCGAGCCAGGCGGCGGTCGTCCAGGAGGCCGCGGGCAGCGCGCTCGGGTCCGCGGAGCCGCCGCCCGCGCCGGACACCGTTCGGCCCGGCGGCGCGCGCCGCCGTACCACCGGCTCGGCGACGAAGGCGGCTTCCGCAAGGACCGCTTCCTCGCCTACGGCCGCCTCGAAGACGGCCTCTTCGCCGCGGCGGCGCACCTCGGGCGGCTCCACGCGGACCCTCGACGCCAAGTTCCCCGGCCGCTGCCGGTGCGGGCGGACGTACGCCGCGGGCGAGCCCATCGCCAAGAACCCGGACGGCTGGGGCCACCCGGCATGCCGCTCCGGTGCGGGTGGCGAGGCATAGCGGGCCGGTCCGGACCGGGCGTCGGTTCGGACCGGGCCGGAATCAGCCGTCGTCCTCGGTGAGCCTGCGCACCGCGGCCTTGGTGTCCGCGTCGTCGGGCAGGTAGCACAGGAAGTGATGCCCCGGCTCGTCGAGGTCGGCCAGCTTCACATAGCGCAGGCTCAGCGCGCCCGCCCTGGGGTGGCGGAAGCGGCGGACCGCGGGCTGGTAGACGGCTGTCTCCCGGCGGCCGTACCAGCGGGCCGCATCCGGGTCCTGGGTGATCTCGCGGATGATCTCCGCATACCGCCGGTCCTCCGGACGCCGGGCGGCGGCGGCACGGAACTGGCCCAGCAGACCACGCGCTTCGGACTCCCAGTCGGCGAGCAGGTCACGCGCCGGTGCCCAACGGAACACCAGCCACGGCAGGTTGCGCCGCTTCGGAGGAAGGCGCGCAGGGTCGGTGAGCAGGGCCGCGTATCCGGCGTTCCAGGCCAGCAGGTCCCAATGTGGGTCGATGACCACCGCGGGGTTCGGTGACACCGACTCCACCAGGGACAGCAGGTTCCGTGAGACATAGCCTGGCGGGGTGCCGGCCGCCGCGGCGTCCTCGACGAACGACAGGACGTGCGCGGTCTCGGCGCCGTCCAGGCACAGCGCCCGCGCCACCGCGCGCAGCACCTGCTCCGACGTACGGACGCGTCCCTGCTCCAGCCACGCGTACCAGGAGGTGCTGATACCGGCCCGCTCGGCCACCTCGTCGCGCCGTAGACCGGGGGCGCGACGGCGCGGTGCGACCGGCAGCCCCAGTTCCCCGGGCGTCAGCCGCTCCCGGCGCGAGCGCAGGAAGGCACCGAGCTCCTTGCGCGACGTACTGGCCGGGCCGGGTCCTTCGCCGGCCGGCCGTTCCCTGACGCTCATCGGGCCGACTTCCTTTCTCGTCACGCATGTCGTGTCGGCTCAAAGTGTGAGTGATGGTGATCGCTTGGCGATCAAAAGTGGACGGTGGGGGTGGTGGGCTGGCGGAAAGAGCCCGGGGAGGTGCCGGGCGCCGAAGGGAGTCCCCCTGTGTTCAAAGACCGCTCCGTGTCCGCCGCCACGCCCACCGGGCCCGATCGGCCCACCGAGCCGGCGTCCGGGCTGCCCGCCCGCTCGCTCCGGCTCCTGCGGGGCGCGGGCCTGATCAGCAACTTCGACCGGTTCTGTATCGCTCCGATGCTGCTGATCATCGCGGACCGACTCGACGCGGGGCTGTCGAAGGTGGCGCTCGCAGCCGGCGGCTACTACCTGGCGTACGGCCTGATGCAGCCGGCCTGGGGGCTGGCCGGCGACCGGCTGGGGCGGATCCGCGTGATGAGGTTCTCCCTCGCCGCGGGTTCGCTCGCCGCGGTGCTCTCCGCGCTCGCCCCGAACGTCGAGACGCTCATCGTGTCCCGTGCCGTCTCCGGAGCCTGCTTCGCCGCCTGCATTCCCGCCTCCCTGAGCCATGTCGGCGACGTCGTACCCGCCGAGCGGCGCCAGCGCCCGCTGACCGATCTGATGACCGCCTTCGCCCTGGGAACGGCGCTGGGCACGGTCGTGGCCGGCGCGCTGGCGCACTACGTCAGCTGGCGGGTGGTCTTCCTGCTGCCCGCGCTGCTCGCCGGGTACCTCTCCCGCGCGCTGCGCCACCTCCCCGAACCGGCGCGCAGCCCCTCCGGATCCGGCCTGCTGGCTCCGTTCCGCATCGTCCTGGCCACGCGGTGGATGTGGTACGTCATGGCCGTCGCCCTGCTCGAAGGCGCCGTCATGCTGGGCTTCTTGACGTATCTGGCGCCCGCGCTGGAGGCCGGGGGCGTGCCGGCCGCGGTGGCCGGGGCGGTGTCGGCGCTCTACGGCGTGGGCGCGATGGCGTGCGCACAGCTGGTCAAGAAGCTGGTGGGCCGGTGGAGCCCCGCCATGCTGATCGCGGCGGGCGGGGCACAGGCCGCCGTGGCCTACTCCCTCGCCGCCGTGAGCCGGTCCGTACCGGCCCTGGGAGTCGCCGCGTTGCTGCTGGGCACCGGCTGGTCGTTCCTGCACACCACGGTCCAGTCGTGGGCGACGGCGGCGACGCCGACGGCCCGGGCCACCGGCGTGGCGATGTTCGGCGTCAGCCTCTACGGCGGCAGCGCGCTGGCCAGCAGCCTGACGGCGAGTACCGCCGCCCGGCATGAGTACGGCGCGCTCTTCGCCGTCGCCGCCGCGCTGACGGTTCCGCTGACCCTCGCGGCCGCCGTGGGGCGTGCCCGATGGCGCTGACGCCGTGTCAGTCGGAGACCGAGGGTGCGCGGGAGGGGGCCGGCCCGGCGGTCACCTCGCCCCCAACTCCACCTCGATGGCGCCGCGGAGCAGCTCGTGGGCCCGCTCCAGCGAGGTGGTCCCGCTCAGCCAGCGTTCGCTGAGGCCCTCCACCAGGGCGGTGAGCCGTTCGGCCGCGGCGTACGGGTCGGTGGCGGTGTCGGCCGAACCGGCCGTCTGCACCTGGCCGATGAGCCGGGCGAGGTCCTCGACCCAGTCGCGGGTCGCATCCGCCAGCAGCTCGCGCAGGTCCGGGTCGAAGACGGCGGTGGCGCGCAACTCGCCCCAGGCCGCGCTGTTCTCCCGTACCTGGGCGAGGTCCTGCAGTTCCAGCAGCAGCATGTCGGTGAGCTGGGTTCGCGGATCGTCGGAGGACTCCAGGGCGGGGTCGGTGTAGCGGACCGCGCGCCGGCTGATGAACTCCAGCGTCCGTCGCAGCAGCCCGGCGCGGTCCTTGAAGTGGTAGTAGATCAGCGCGGTCGAGACGCCGGCCTCGGCGGAGACCTCCTCGACGCGCAGCCCGCGCACACCGCGCCGCGCGATCAGCCGGGCGGCGGCTTCCAGGATCTGGGTGGGCCGGTCCGGCATCACGCACTCCCGCTGTCCAAGAGAAAGGTCACTGTGTCGGCTCAGATCATGCCCTAGAATCGTCCTGACCGAATTTTCAGTCAGGTGGTTGATCGTGGGAATATCCAGACGCCGGACACTGCAGGCAGCGGCCATGGCCGCCCTCGGCGGGATCGGCTGCGCACGGCCGACCGGCCGGCGGTGGTGGCCCGACGAGTCCCAGCCGCACGAGCTGACCTATATGGCCTGGCCCACGCGCCGGATCTGGGGGTCGGCCACCGACGGCGTGCGCGAGGACATCGCACGCATCGCGCGGACCGTCGCCGAATTCGAGCCGGTGACCCTGCTCGCCAACCGCGCGGAGGTGGGGGCGGCCCGGCGGGCGTGCGGCTCCGCGGTGGAGGTCGTGCCGACCCCGGTGGACGACCTGTGGATGCGCGACACGGGACCGACCTTCGTGCGTGACGGCGACCGGATCGCGGGCGTCGACCTCAACTTCAACGGATGGGGCGGCAAGCAGGAGCACGCCCGCGACGGCCGGGTCGCCCGGGCGGTCCTGGAGGGCGAGCGCGTCAGGAGGATCAAGGCGCCGATCACCGCCGAGGGCGGGGCGTTGGAGACCGACGGGGAGGGGACGCTGCTGGTGACCGAGAGTTCCCTGGTCAACGACGCCCGCAACCCCGGTATGTCGCGCAACGCCATCGAGCGGGCGCTCAAGGACCTGTTCGGCGTCACCACGGTGATCTGGGTGAAGGGCGTCCTGGGCGAAGACATCACCGACTACCACATCGACGCGCTGGCGCGCTTCAGCGAGCCCGGCGTCGTGGTCATGAGCACACCGCCCGAGCAGGCCCCCCGGGACGTCTGGACCGCGGCCTACGACCAGGCCCGCGAGGTCCTGGACCGCGCTGTCGACGCCCGGGGGAAGCGGCTGGAGATCGTCGAGCTGCCGGAGCCGGTCGACATCGGTCGCCGCGGGGAGGGATTCCTGGCCTGCTACGTCAACTACTACGTGGTCAACGGCGGGGTCATCATGCCCCGTTTCGGTGACCGGAAGGCCGACAGCAGGGCCGCGTCCATCGTGCGCGACCTGTACCCGGGCCGCGAGGTCGTACAACTGCCGGTGGACCACCTCGGCGAGGGCGGAGGGGGCATTCACTGCTCGACCCAGCAGCGGCCCGAGGTCGGCTGAGGACGGGGCGGGAGGTGCTCGCTCGCGGACCCGGCCCGGCGACGTCGCTCGGCCATTCGGGTGAAGGGGCCTGACGCACGTCTCCGGCGCGGGGACCATGGCGGGATGCGCGACGGCCCCGTCCCGGAGCGGCGGCCCGTGCTTCTTTTGCATCCTGAGCGGACCAGCCCGTCCCCACCCATGCCACACAGGAGGTATCCATGACCACGGACCGGCACGGCCACACGATGACCGACACCGGCGCCGATGCCGTCACCCCTTACGAACAGGCCCTGGACGACCTGCTGTTCTTCCGCCCCCAGGTCATGGAGACGGCCCGGTCCGTGCTCGCCGCGGCGCCGCGTTCCGTGATGGGGCAGAGCCTGGTGGCGTATCTGGGCGTGCTGGGGACCGAGGAGAAGGACGCGGCCGCGGCACGCGAGGCCTTCGTCGACTTCCGCTCCGGGCTGGACACCGAACGGCTCACCCCCCGCGAGCGGATGCACATCGCCGCCGCGACGGCATGGCTGGACGGCGACCTGCATGGTGCCGGCCGGCTCCTCGGCGAGATCTCCATCGCCTTTCCGCGCGATGCGCTGGCGCTCTTCGTGGGGCATCAGCACGACTTCCTCACCGGCGACGCCGCACGTCTGCGCGACCGCGTCGGCGGAGCACTGGACGCCTGGGACGAGGACGACCCCCACCACGGACCGCTGCTGGGCATGTACGCGTTCGGCCTGGAGGAGTCGGGCCACTACGAACGCGCCGAGGAGGTGGGCCTCGCCGCCGTCGCGCGGCATCCCCACGATGTGTGGGCGATCCACAGCGTGGTCCACAGCCATGAGATGCGCGGACGCTTCGCCGACGGGATCCGCTTCCTCGACGCCCGTACCGACGACTGGGCCAGCGGCACCCTGCTCACCGTCCACACCTGGTGGCACTACGCCCTCTACGCACTGGAGGCCGGCGACGGCGACCGGGTGCTGGAGATCTACGACGCGGCCATCCACCACGACGGTTCGGCGGGCATGGCGATGGGACTGCTGGACGCCGCGGCCCTGCTGTGGCGGCTGTACCTGGCCGAGGACGTACACAGCGGACGGTGGGAGCGACTCGCCGACGCCTGGGAGCGCCGCCAGGACGGCCCCTATTACGCCTTCAACGACGCCCACGCCGTCATGGCCTATGTGGGGGCGGGCCGCATCGCCCGGGCGCAGCGCCTCGTCCAGGACCGGGAGCGCTGGCTGGCGGCCGAGCCCGCCGGGTTCAACCGCGCCATGACCGCCCGGATCGGCCTGCCGGTCTGCCGCGCGCTGATCGCCTACGGACAGCAGGACTACTCCCGGGCCACCGATCTGCTGCTGCCCGTCCGCGACCGCCTGCACACCTTTGGCGGCAGCCACGCCCAGCGCGACGCGATCCAGCGCACCCTGGTCGAGGCGTCCCTGCGCGCCGGCCGTACCGAACTGGCCCGCACCCTGCTCAGCGAACGCATCCAACTGCGTCCGATCTGCCCGTACAACTGGGCGGCCAAGGCCCGGCTGGAGGACCAGCTGGGCGACCCGGCGCGGGCGGCCGCCGCCCGCGAACGCGCCGCCGCACAGGCATCGGCCTGAGGGGAGGTCAGCCGTGGGCGGTTACCGCGGGGGCGGAGCCGGGGCCGCTGCTTCGAGGTCGTCGACGCTGCCGGACATGATCGTTCGAAGGTGCTCGGTGAGGTGCTCGACGGGCCAGTCCCACCAGGCCAGGGCCAGCAGGCGCGCGATGTCCGCAGCGTCGTAGCGGCGGCGGATGAGCCGTGCGGGATTGCCGCCGACGATGCCGTAGTCCGGCACGTCGTCGACGACGACCGAGCCGGTGGCGGTGATCGCCCCATGGCCGATGCGTACGCCGGGCATCACCGTGGTCCCGTTCCCGAGCCAGACGTCGTTGCCGACCACGGTGTCACCGCGGCTGGGCAGGCCGGTGAGCAGATCGGCGTGCTCGGCCCAGGAGCCGCCGAGGATCGGGAAGGGGAACGTCGAGGGGCCGTCCATACGGTGGTTGGCGCCGTTCATGAGGAAGCGCACGCCCTCGGCGAACGCGCAGAACCTCCCGATGATCAGCTTCTCCGGCCCGTAGTGGTACAGCACGTTACGGGACTCGAAAGCGGTCGGGTCGTGCGGATCGTCGTAGTACGTGAACTCCCCGACCTCGATCAGCGGCGAGGTCAACAGCGGCTTGAGCAGCACGAGCCGGGGCAGCTCGGGTATCGGGTGAACCACGGTCGGGTCGGCGGGAATTGCCGGCATCGCAGATCTGCTTCCTTCATGCGCGGGGGAGTCCCTCGGTGGGCTCCGCGGTTGCTCGCCCCATGATCGCAATCTGCGCCGTCGGGAGGGGCGGATCCGTGCGTTTCGGGCGCCGACGCGGTGCGGCCGGGTGCCCGCGCCCGGTGAGCGGGGCCGCTACAGAACACGGCACTGAACATTTATTCGATTATCTGGGTACGCTGGCAGCATGAGCACGCAACTTCAGGGCTCGCTCTTCGACCAGACCGACGACATCCGCCTCGGCCCGCTGCACGGGCTGCGCCGGACCGAGCTCGGCGACGGGGCCTGGATCGATCTGCTGCCCGGGTGGCTGAGCGGGGCGGACGCCCTGTTCCTGCGGCTCGCCACCGAGGTGCCCTGGCAGGCCGAGCGCCGGCAGATGTACGAGCACGTGGTGGACGTACCGCGGCTGCTCGCCTTCTACCAGGCCGACGACGCGCTGCCGCACCCCGTACTGGACGAGGCGCGGGACGTGCTCTCCGCCCACTACGCAGCCGAGCTCGGCGAACCCTTCACCACAGCCGGCCTGTGCTACTACCGCGACGGCCACGACAGCGTGGCCTGGCACGGCGACCGGACGGGCCGCAGCAGGCATGCGGACACGATGGTCGCCATCCTGTCCGTGGGCGCGCCGCGCGACCTGCTGCTGCGTCCACGTCGCGGTGGCGGCTCGGTGCGCAAGCCGCTCGGGCACGGCGATCTCATCGTGATGGGCGGCTCCTGTCAGCGGACCTGGGAGCACGCGATACCCAAGAGCACCCGGGCGGCGGGACCGCGGATCAGCGTGCAGTTCCGGCCCCACGGCGTGCGGTGACCACGGCGCCCGTTTTCGCGACAACTTCGCCTCCGCGCTGGCCGAAAGCGGCCCCGGGTGGAACGCGGTGGCCCCGCCGGCCGTCCTCCCGCACGCATCGTTACCGGTGTGGCGATGGCATCGAATGCGCTGCACCGGAGTTCTCCGTACCGAATTTCTCCTGGAGGTAAGTCATGCGACGGTTGGGGACCGCGGCCGCGGTGTTCGTGCTGGCGGGCGCCGGGGTGCTGGGCACTACCGGGGCGGCCGGCGCCGTGACCGGCCCGGCCGGCACGGCCGACCCCGCCACGACCTGCGCGACCGGCTGGGGCAGCCGCGACAAGTCGGCCACCGACGCCGACTCCGCGCCGCTCAAGAGCGTCAGGACCGGCCGGCACGCGTGCTACGACCGCATGGTCTTCGACATCGGCGGCACGACCGGCAAGATCGGCTACCACGTCGGCTACGTCGACGCGTTCCATCAGGACGGCTCCGGCCGGCGGATTCCGGTCGGCGGCGGCGCC
The DNA here is from genome assembly GCF_055576575.1 of Streptomyces sp. NPDC033270. NCBI lineage: Bacteria > Bacillati > Actinomycetota > Actinomycetes > Kitasatosporales > Streptomycetaceae > Streptomyces > Streptomyces sp. NPDC033270. The sequence continues at coordinate 89,325 of NZ_JBVIRA010000017.1, read as the reverse complement.
ATCCTGCAGATCTATGTGTCCGCGCCGAGCTACGACCCGTCGACCGGCGGGCAGAGCTACGCCGCGGAGGCCGGCAAGCCGCTGCCGGGCGTGGACCTCGCCGGCTACCGGACGTTCAAGGACACCAGGTTCGGGGCGAGCTTCGAGGGGCAGACCCAGGTCGGCCTCGGTGTGCGCGCCAAGCTGCCGTTCCGGGTCCACCAGTCCGGTCACCAGCTGATCGTGGACGTCGCGCACACCTGGTGACGCGGCGCTCCGGCGGGCCCGCCCGCCGCGGTGCCCGCCCGGGTCGCGAAGGGGGATCCGCGATGGTGCCCGGGTTTGCGGGTATATCTGGCTGAGTGCCGGTGCCCCCAGGGGCGCCGGTGCGGCGGATGCCCGGCGGACACCGGAGAGGAGCGGTTGCGATGGAGCGGACCACCTGCTGTGTGGTGGGCGGTGGCCCCGCCGGGATGGTGCTCGGGCTGCTGCTGGCCCGGGCGGGGGTGGCGGTCACGGTCCTGGAGAAGCACGGGGACTTCCTGCGCGACTTCCGCGGCGACACCGTGCACCCCTCCACGCTGGCGCTGCTGGACGAGCTGGGGCTGAGCGAGCGGTTCGCCCGTCTGCCGCAGCGGCGGGTGAAGACGGTTCAGCTGCCGCTCGGGCGGGATCGTTCGCTGGTCACCGTCGGCGACATCGGCGCGCTGCGGGGCAGGTTCAACTACATTGCGATGGTGCCGCAGTGGGACCTGCTCGACCTCCTGGCGGACGAGGCCCGGCGCGAGCCGTCCTTCTCGGTACGGATGAGCACCGAGGCCACCGGCTTCCTGGTCGATCGCGGCCGGGTCACCGGGGTGCGCTACCGCACGTCCGACGGCCGCACCGGTGAGCTGAGGGCCACGCTCACGGTGGCCTGTGACGGGCGGGGCTCGCTGGCCCGTCTCCTGCCCGAGCTCGGACTGCACAGCTTCGCCTGCCCGATGGACGCCTGGTGGTTCCGGCTGCCGCGGCGGGCGGGCGACCCGCACGGGCTCGTGGGAGGCGTCGGCGACCGGCTGCTCGCCGCCATGATCGACCGCGGAGACTACTGGCAGTGCGCCGCGCTGATCCCCAAGGGCACCGACGCCGAGCGCCGCGCCGCCGGCCTCGAACCGTTCATGGCCAACTTCACCACCGCCGCCCCATGGCTGGCGGACCGGGTCCGGGCGCTCGGGTCCTGGGACGAGGTGAAGCTGCTCGACGTACGGCTCGACCGGCTGCGGCGCTGGCACCGCCCGGGGCTGCTGTGCATCGGCGACGCCGCGCATGCGATGTCGCCGGTCTTCGGCATCGGCATCAACCTCGCCGTCGAGGACGCGGTGGCCGCCGCCCGGCACCTCGTCGGGCCGCTGCGGGCGGACCGTGTCGGTCTGCGCGACGTACGGGCCGTCCAGCGCCGCCGGTGGCCGACCACCGCACTGACCCAGGCCCTGCAGCGGCTCGCCCACACCCGCGTCATCGGACCGGTGCTGGCCGGGGAGGCGCCGTTCGGCAATCCCCGGCGGGCGAAGCGGATGGCCGAACTGGTCACGACCTCGCGGTGGCTGAACCGCGTACCGGCCTACTTCCTCGCCTACGGCGCCGTGCGCGAGCGCCCGCCGGCCGCCTCGGTGCGGTGAACCGCTGCTCCGGCCGCCGCGACGAGGCCCCGCCTGCCGTCGCTCACCAGCGCACCGCGGTGAAGTCGATGGGACGGGGCTCCAGTTCGCCGACCCGCGCCGCCAACTGCCGCATTCTGCGGTCCATTTGGTCGGCGGGCAGCCGCTTGCGATCGCCGTGTCCGGGCAGCAGCCACTCGAAGCGCAGCCGGTCGACCGTACGGGCCAAGGACGCCGCCAGCTCCTCGATGGAGTACCAGGTGACGCTCTCCGCCACCTCGATGTCGCCGGTCGACCGCGACCAGTAGAAGCTGTCTCCGCTGAAGCAGTACCGCTCGTCGACGACGTAGAGCACGCTTCCCCTGGTGTGACCCGGGAGCGGATGGGCGAGGACGCCGTCGGCGATCTCGGCCGGGCCGGTGCCGCGCAGCACGCGGTCGGCGTCCGGAGCCGCATCGAGGTCGCCTTCGTGGATCCACAGCCGGGCGCCGAAGCGGTCGGCGTACCGGCGGCCGTGCGCGGCGTGGTCCCGGTGGGTGAGCAGGATGTCGGTGACGGGGCCGAGCCCCTCGTACCGTGCGGCCAGTTCCTCGCTCCAGCGCGGGGTGTCGACCATCATCCGGGTCCCGGAGGGGCGCCGCACGAGGTAGGAGTTGGCCGCGGCGGTGTGCGGCGAGTTGTGGCCGCACAGGTGCACCGCGTCGTCGGTGTCGTCGAGGGGCTGCGGGAACGGGTCCAGCGAGGTGTCCAGCCGTCGGGAAGGCCGGCGGATGGAGCGGGAGTGGCAGGCGAACGCGGCGGTGTGCAGCAGGCGTTCCTCCGCCTCGTCGCGCGGCTGACGCAGGATCCGGGACCTTCCGCCGACCTCGCCGATCAGCGTCGGCGCGAGCTGCCGGGCGACGTCGCAGTTGTTGCAGCGCTCGTCGACGTACCAGTCGGTGGCCGCGGTTCCTTCGGCTGCTAAGGGGCGGGTGGTGTGTTCAGCGTCCATGGTGCGACTCACTTCTCGGGTGTGGGGGGCGGCATGCGTTCCGGTCTTCCGCCTTCGTGCCAAAAGGGTGCTCAGTGGGCGCGAGAAGCGGAAGGGGGGTCAGGTCTTGTTTCTTCCGGTCGGGGCGTCTCTCGGCGGCCGCCGCGGCGAGGCGCGGAAAGCATGCCCATGACAACTTCCGCGCTCGCCATGAGTCACCACTCCGACGGCCCGGCACCGCCTGCCCCGCGCCGGCATCGGTAGTAGGACGGAGGTGGCGGGACCGGCGTGGCCGCGGGAGGAGTGGATGCTCGGGATGAACGTCGTCGTCGACCTCAATCGCTGTCAGGGGTACGCACAGTGCGCGTTCCTCGCCCCCGAGGTGTTCACGATGCATGGCGAGGAGGCCCTGATGTACACCCCGGTCATCCCGGACGACCAGCTCGAACGGGTGCACCGGGCCGTGGCGGCGTGCCCCGTGCAGGCCATCCTCGTCGGCGAGGAGGCGGGCACCGGTGCCGGGTGAACTCCGCGACGGCCGGATCGTCATCGTCGGCGCGTCGCTCGCCGGGCTGCGGGCCGCCGAGACGCTGCGCGCGGAGGGCTTCGGCGGTTCGCTGACCCTGATCGGGGAGGAGCCGCAGGCCCCGTACGACAGGCCGCCGTTGTCCAAGCAGGTGCTGCTCGGCAAGGTGCCGGCCGACGGCACCGGCCTGCCGCGGCGCCGGGAGGTGGACGCGCACTGGCGACTGGGCGTGCGGGCCACCGGGGTCGACCCGTACGGGAAGCGGGTGCTGCTCGCCGACGGTGCCGAGGTGCCCTTCGACCGGCTGCTGATCGCCACCGGCACCCGGGCCCGCCCCTGGCCGGACCCGGCCGAAGCCGCCCTGGACGGCGTGTTCACCCTGCGCACCAGCGACGACGCGGGCCGGCTCGCCGAGCGGCTGGACGCCGGGCCGCGCCGGGTCCTGGTCATCGGCGCCGGGTTCACCGGCTCGGAGATCGCCTCCGCCTGCCGGGAGCGCGGCCTGGAGGTGACGGTCGCCGAGCGGGGGCCGGCGCCACTGGTCGGTGCGCTCGGCGGAACGCTCGGCGCGCTGGCCGCACGCTTGCAGCGCGCCCACGGCGTCGACCTGCGCTGCGGAGTGACGGTCACCTCCCTGGAGGGCGACGGGCGGCTCACCGGCGCACGGTTCTGCGACGGCACACGAATCGAAGCCGAGGTCGCCGTGGTCGCCCTGGGCGCGGTCCGCAACACCGAGTGGCTGGCCGAGTCGGGACTCGCCGCGGGCCCACGGGGGGTGACCTGCGACGCGGGGTGCCGCGCCTTCGACATGTACGGGATCGTCACCGACGACGTCTTCGCCGCGGGTGATGTGGCCAGGTTCCCGCACCCGCTCTTCGAGTATCAGCTGCTGTCCCTGGAGCACTGGGGCAACGCGGTCGCGCAGGCCGAGGTCGCCGCCCACAACATGGTCAACCCCGGGCCCCGCAGACGCCCGCATCTGTCCGTACCGGCCTTCTGGTCCAGCCAGTTCGGCCTCAACATCAAGTCGGTCGGCGTACCCACCTTCTCCGACCAGGTGGTCATCGCCCAGGGGTCGCTCCAAGAGGCCCGGCTGGTCGCCGTCTACGGCTACCGGGGGCGCGTCACCGCGGCGGTGAGCGTGAACCAGGCCAAGTCCCTGGAGCACTACGAGCGCATGATCGAGACGGCGGCGCCCTTCCCGCCCGGGCCCGGCGCCCCCGACCAGACCGGGCGCATGGCGCCGGCCCCCTCCGATGTACCGGACCCCAAGGTGCTCTCGCACGGTCCGACCGTCGCCCTCACCGGTCATCTGCCGGACCGGCGCCTGACCCTGGTGCGCCCGGCCCGCTGAGACCCGTCACTCCCTAGCGATGCAGAGCGATGAGGAGCCCCCGCCCATGGCCGCGGACACCCTGTTCCACCGGATCACCGACTACGCCAGCCGCGCCGACCCCTACCCGCTCTACGCCGAGCTGCGCGAGGCGGGGGTGGCGCGACAGGAGGACGGCAGCTACCTCGTCGGCACGTACCACGAGATCATGGCGCTGCTCCACGACCCGCGGATCAGTTCCGACCGCCGCAAGCGCACCGCGGCGGAGGAGGCCGGGGCCGGGGCCGGGGAGCAGCTTCCGCCGTCCTTCATCGGGCTCGACGACCCCGCCCACCACCGGCTGCGCGGACTGGCGATGCGGCCCTTCGGCCCCCCGCACACCCCGGGCCGGATCGACGCCCTGCAGGGGGAGATGACCCGGATCGTCGGGGAGCTGCTCGCCGGCTTCGGGGACAGGGACCAGATCGACGTGGTGGACGACTTCGCCTACCCGCTTCCCGTCACCGTGATCTGCCGGCTGCTGGGCGTACCGACCGAGGACGAGCCGCAGTTCCGGCAGTGGTCGGACGCCATCGTCGCCGGCTTCGACCCCACGCCCGGCGAGGATCCCGCGGAACGGGAACAAACCGCCCTGGAGGCCCGCAAGGCGACGGCGCTGTATCTGGGAGGGCTCGCCGAGCAGCGCCGCACTCGACCCTCCGACGACATGCTCTCCGCGTTCGTCGACGGTGCCGGCGCATGCGCCGACCAGCAGCTCAACCCGCTGGAGATCATGACCACCTCGGTCCTGCTGCTCATCGCGGGCCACGAGACGACCGTCAACCTGATCACCAACGGCGTACTGACCCTGCTGCGCCACCCCGACCAGCTGGCACGCCTGCGCAGCGAACCCGCGCTGATGCCGCTGGCGGTCGAGGAACTGCTGCGCTACGAGCCACCGGTCCAGATGCTGCCGCAGCGCACCCCGCTGGCCGACATCGAGGTCTCGGGCGTCACCATCCCCAAGGGCGCTCCGCTCATCCTGGTGCTCGCCTCCGGCAACCGCGACCCGCTGCGGTTCCGCGATCCCGACCGCTTCGACCCGGCGCGCGAGGACAACCAGCACCTGGGGTTCGGCAGCGGCATCCACAGCTGCTTCGGCGCACCGCTCGCCCGTCTGGAGGCCCAGATCGCCCTCACCGCACTCATCCGGCACCTCGACGACCCCCGGCTGGTCGAGGACCCCCCGCCCTACCGGCGCAGCCCCGTACTGCGCGGCCCGCGCCATCTGCGGATCGCACGCGACCGCCAGGGGGTGTCGGCGACCGGACAGCGGTGAGGTCCCCTACGGACACTCCCGTAGGGGACCTCATGGCCGTCCCGAAGTGCCGAGGAATTCCGGCCGCTTCGACGTCTCGCGTTCGACGCCTCGCGGTTATCCGGCCGTTCCGAAGTCCTGCGTCCAGTAATAGCCGGGCTGAGCCAGGCCGACACCGATCTCCTTGAACGAGCAGTCCAGGATGTTGCGCTTGTGGCCGGGGCTGGACATCCAGCCCTTCATCACGCTCTCCGGTGTGGAGTATCCGTAGGCGACATTCTCGCCGTATGCGCTCCAGTTGTAGCCGGCGCGCTGGATACGGTCCTCCGGAGAAGATCCGTCGGATCCCGTGTGGGACATGTTCCGGTGCGACGCCATGTCGTTGCTGTGATCCTGCGCGGCCTTGGTCAGCTGCGCATTCACCTTCAGCGGCGAGCACCCGACCTTGCCGCGTTCGATGTTGACGAGTTCCACCACGCGGGCGGTGGCCGAGGACGCCGGGGCGGCGGTTCTCGTGGCGCTCGGCGCCGGAGCCGGGGCCTTGGCGGGGGCCTTGGTGGCGACCCTGGTGGGCGCCGCGGTGGGTGTCTTGGCGGGGGCCTTGGTGGGCGCCGCGGTGGGTGTCTTGGCGGGGGCCTTGGTGGGCGCCGCGGTGGGGGTCTTGGTGGCCTGCGCGGTCGGCTTCGCGTGCTCCGTGCCCTGCCGCGACCGGTGGTGCTGGGGCCGATCGTGGTGCCGGCCGTCAGGGGACTCGTGCTGCCAGCGGTGGGGGGACCCGTGCTGCCCGCGGTCATGGGACCGGACGCGCTCGTCCGCCTGGTCACCGAAGCACGCCATGGCGACGGAGGGCACACCCACGGCGCCTACGGCGAGAGCGGCGATGACTATCTTCCGGCGGTGCCTCGTCTTGCGGTGCTTGCTCATCCATGACCTCGCTCGGTAATCGCGGAGCGCCTTTGCGTGCGGCTTGCTCCGCCTAGTCCCCGCTTCTGAGCTGCGGAGATGCCGTGGGGTCGTCATTCTTCGGACCACTGCCGGGCAAGACAAGAAAGCGATGTACTAAAGCGAATAGTAGATCGGCTCGGCCCTTGTCACGGAGGTATCGGCATGCAGGTCCTGATCCACCTCGTCCGGGAATTGCTGGTGCCCCGTCAGAATGCCTTGTGCGGCGAATGGGCGAGGGACCGCTTCAGGGTGAACTCATATCGTCCCGCCCCGCATGAGGTATTCCGCTATCAAGACGGACAAGTCCCCTATGTCGCCAGCAGATCAATTACTAACCGGCTTAGTTGATGCCGCCCACGGGTATGGCGGATATCACAGGGGAGTCCTCTGGTGTCCGCTGTTCGGATACCCGACGCCGCACCGAGCCCGATGCCGATGCCGATGCCGGTGTCAGGCCTCGTGCGACGCCGCGTCCGAGCCCCCGGCGAAGGCCCGCGTCAGCTCCTCCGCCACGACCCGGGCGCCCGGCGAGACCCAGCGCCTGCGATGCCGGACCAGCTGGACGGGAACCGGCTGGGCCCCGGGGCCGTCCACCGCGGACAGCCGGCCCTCCGCCAGATGCCGTTCGACGGTGACCCGGGGGAGCAGGGTCAGACCGAGCCCGGCCTCGACGCACGACCGGGCGGCGTCGATGCTGCCGAAGCGGGTGATCCGGGGACGGGCGCCGGACATGCCCTGCAATGTCCGGACGAGCCGGTCGCTGTAGGAGCAGCCCTCCTCGTGCACGAAGAAGCTCTCGCCCGCCAACTCCTCCCAGTCGGCGGCCCGGCCGGCGAGCCGGTGGCCCGGCGCCACGACGTACGCCAGCGGCTCGCCGGCGATCCGGCGGGCCAGCAGATCGCTCTCGGCGACCTCCGGTTCCAGGAGGAGGGCGAGGTCGAGCCGGCCCGTGCGCAGACCGTCCACCGCCGCGGCCGTGCCGACGGCGTGCAGATGGACATCGAGACCGGGATGGCCGCGCCGCAACGAGGCGATCACCGCGGGCAGCCGCGAGGAGCACAGCGAATCACCCGCCCCCACGGCCACCTCGCCCTCGACCGTCCCGCTCGCCGCATCCCCCTGCCCGGCCGAGGCCGTCGCGCGGAGCCGGGCCACCGCGTCGAGCACCTCCTCGGCCGCCTCCAGTAGTCGCGCTCCGGCCCGGGTCGGCACCGTCCCCGAGGGCAGCCTGTCGAACAGCGGCGTCCCCAGCTCCCGCTCCAGCGTGCGGATCTGGACGGTGACCGTGGACTGCGCGAGATGCAGCGCGCGGGCCGCGGCCGTGAAGCCGCCCGTTCTGGCGAGCGTCACGAAGGTCCGCAGGAGTCTGGTGTCCATCGGCGCACACTATCGCGATCGTCGATGGGCGCCAACGAAAACCATCGTTGGACGCGATGAGCGCACGGTGCCAGGGTGTGTGCATGACCAGCACACAGCAGTCCTCCACCGGCTCGGACGAGCTTCTGTCCGCCCTCGACGTCCTGCGCTACTCGGCCTTCACCGCGGACCCCGCGGGCGGGAATCCGGCCGGCGTGGTGCTCGACGCCGAAGAGCTCGACGACGCGCAGATGCTCGCCGTCGCCGCCCGGGTCGGATACTCGGAGACCGCGTTCGTCACGGCGTCCGACCCCGTCGCCCGCCGCTACCGGCTGCGGTACTTCAGCCCCCGCGCCGAGGTCCCCTTCTGCGGGCACGCCACGATCGCCACCGCGGTCGCCCTCGCCTCCCGGACGGGCACCGGCGAGCTGCTCTTCGACACACCCGCGGGCGAGATCCGGGTGGGGACCACCGCCGACGGCGACGGGCCGGTCCGCGCCACGCTCACCAGCGTTCCGGCGCACTCCCGCCCGGCCGAGGACACCGAGGTCGATCCGGTGCTGCGGGCCCTGCGCTGGAGCCGGGACGAGCTGGACCCGGCCCTCCCGCCGCACATCGCCTTCGCGGGCAACGAGCACCTCGTACTGGCGGTCGCGAGCCGGGCACGACTGGCCGCGCTCGACTACGACTTCGACGCCCTGCACGAGATCATGCGGCGGTACGGCTGGACCACCGTGCACCTCGTGCACCGCGAAGCCCCCGACCGCCTCGACTTCCACGCCCGCGACCCCTTCCCCGTCGGGGGTGTCGTGGAGGACCCGGCGACCGGCGCCGCCGCGGCGGCCTTCGGCGGCTATCTGCGCGCGCTGGGCCTGGTCACCGAGCCCCGGCGGGTCCACATCCGGCAGGGCGAGGACATGGGCCGCCCCAGCGACCTCCTCGTCGACCTGTACCCGGACGACGCCCGGATACGGGTGACGGGCCAGGCGGTTCCCCTGCCGGACCCCGGCCAGTAAGGGCACGGCATGGGGGGGGGGGGGGGGGGGGGGGGGGGGGGGGGGGCGCGCCCCCCCCCCCCCCCCCCCCCCCCTCGCCCATCCCCCCGTACGTCCCGGGGGCGGGCTACTTGACCGAACCCGCCATGATCCCCTGGACGAAGTGCCGTTGGAACACGAAGAACACGATCAGCGGAACGATCAGGGACAGGAACGCGCCGGGTGCCAGCACGCCGATGTTGCTGCCGAACTGCCGCATCTGCGACTGCAGGGCCACCGTCAGCGGCTGCGAGGAGTTGTCGGCGAAGAGCAGCGCGACCAGCATGTCGTTCCAGACCCACAGGAACTGGAAGATGGCCAGGCTGGCGATGGCGGGGCGGCCCAGCGGCAGCACCAGCTGGGAGAAGATCCGCCACTCCCCGCCGCCGTCCATGCGGGCGGCCTCCAGCATCTCCTTGGGGATCTCCGCGAAGTAGTTGCGCAACAGGAAGATGGCGAACGGCAGACCGTACGCGGTGTGGAAGAGGATCACGCCCGGGATGGAGCCGAACAGGCCGAGCGCGCCGAACAGCTTGGCCACCGGCAGCAGTCCGATCTGGACCGGCACCACGAGCATGGCGACTACCACCAGGAAGATCCAGTCCCGGCCGGGGAACTCCATCCAGGCGAAGGCGTATCCGGCCAGCGCGGCGAACGCCACCACGGCGAGGGTGGTGGGCACCGAGATCAACACGGTGTTCCAGAAGGCCTGGACGATGCCCGAGTCCTTCAGCAGCACCGCGTAGTTGTCGAACGACAGCTGGCCGGGCGCGGTCAGCGCGGTCCACCACCCGCTGCTCGCGTTCGCCCCCTCCGTGCGGAGGGAGGACAGGAAGAGGCCCGCGGCCGGAGTGAGCCAGACCAGCCCGACGACGGCCAGGAGGAGCTGGATCGCGCCGCGGCTGAGCCACTTCGCCGGCCGCGCGGCCGCCCGCTTGCGGGGCGCGGCGGTTCCCTGGACGGTGGTCATCGAAATCTCCTTGCGTGGAAACCCGGCGAGGACGTCAAGACTGGCTCCTGCGGAAGCGTCGGATGTTGAGGGCCATGGCCGGCACCACCAGGAGCAGCAGCAGGACGCCGAGGGCGCTGCCCAGGCCCTGGTTGTTGCCGCCGCCGAAGGAGACCAGCCACATCTGCAGGGCCAGGACGTTGGCGTCCTGCTGCACGGGGCCGGGGGCGATGATGTAGACGAGGTCGAAGACCTTCATCACATTGATCACCATCGTCACGAACACCACGCCCAGGACGGGGCCGAGCAGCGGCACGGTGATCCGGCGGAACACCTGCCACTCGTTCGCGCCGTCCATCCGCGCGGCCTCCAGGACGTCCCGGGGCATCGAGGAGAGCCCCGCGCCGATCAGCACGAGCGCGAAACCGGTCCAGATCCACATGTAGGCGCCGATGATGGCGGGGGTGATCAGGGCCGGGCCGAGCCAGGAGATGCCCTCGTAGGGCGGGGCGAAGTCCTTTGCGGGGAGCTGGACGGCGTAGGAACCCGGCGACAGGCCCTTCAGCCGGTAGGAGCCGTCCGGCCCGGTGGTGGCCGTGGCCGCCACCTTGCCGTGGGAGTCGACCGCCTCGACCGAGAGTCGCGGCAGTCCCCGCTCGCCGCGGTCCACGGTGCCGGGTGTGCCGCCACCGCCAGGGGTGAAGTCGAGGTAGACCACACCGCGCAGTTCGCGCTCGCCGGCCGGGGCGTCGGCCGCCGGCGCGGCGGGTCGTGCCTGCGGCGGCATGTCCTTGGGCGCGACGCCGACCAGGCCGAGGTTGACGGTGTGTCCGGGGGAGGTGCGGTCGGCCGTGCGGTAGGAGCCGTCACGGGCGTGGGTCAACTGCTTGTCCCCGATGCGCGTCTTGGCGGTGGGGAAGGAGGCGGACTCGCCCTGGACGCTGTCGTGGATGCCGACGGTGACCGCGTTGAGGACGCCGCGCTGCGGATCCTGCTCGTAGGCGAGGCGGAAGATGATGCCGGCGGCGAGGAAGGAGATCGCCATGGGCATGAACATCAGCAGCTTGAACGCGGTTTTCCAGCGGATCTTCTCGGTCAGGACGGCGAGGACCAGGCCGAGTCCGGTCAGCAGCGCGGGGGCGAACACCACCCAGATCGCGCTGTTGCGGATGGCCCGGAGGGTGGCCGGGTCCTGGAACATCTCGGTGTAGTTGCCGGCGCCGACGAACGTGTCGCCCGAGGCGTCGTACAGGCTGCGGACCACCGAGAAGACGATGGGGTAGGCGACGAGCGCGCCCAGCAGCAACAGCGCGGGAAACAGGAACACCGCGGCGATCCGGCGGCGGCGCCGGACGGCGCGCCGGGCGGGGGCACTGGGCCGGCGGGGGGTGCCGCGCGGCGGGAGGGGCGGGGTGCCGCGCGTCGTCGCGCGCGGCACCTCCGGAGTGGTGACAGGCATGGAGGGGGCCCTGGTCCTTACTTTCCGTACGCCTTGGCCGCGGCGGCCTCGAGCTTGCCGGCCGTCGCCTCGGGGTCGGCGGGGTCGCGCAGGAAGTCCTGCAGCAGCTTCCACTCGCCGGCTCCCTGGGTGCCGCCGAAGGCCGCGGGTGCCTGGTCGGACATGTCGAACCGCACCGAGTTCCCGGCGCCGGTCAGCGACTTGGCCGCATTGCGGGTGACCTCGTCGTGGTAGGCGCCCGCGGGCACCTTCTTGTTGGGGGAGATGTAGCCGCCGGCCTTGGCCCACACGCTCGCCGCTTCGGGGGAGGCCAGGTACTTCACCAGCTCCATCCCGGCCTTCTTGTTCTTCCCGGTCTTGAGCACCACCGCGGCGTCACCGCCGCTGACCACCGGCGCCTTGCCGCCGTCGACGGAGGGGAAGGGGAAGAACTTGGCGTCCTTGCCGACCTGCTTGTGGAGCTCGTCGGTGACCAGGGCGCTGACGAAGTCTCCCTCGTAGACCATGGCCGCCTGCGGTTCCGGGCCGAAGACCTGCTGGACGGACTCGGGGAAGTCGGTGCGCAGCGCGCCCGATCCGCCGCCGGCCACCAGGTTCTTGTCCCCGAACAGCTTGCCCAGAGTGGTCAGCGCCTTGACCACGGTGGGGTGCGTCCAGGGGATCTTGTGGGCGGCGAGCTTGTCGTAGTTCTCCTGCCCGGCCTGGGAGAGGTAGATGTTCTCGAACCAGTCGGTGAGCGGCCAGCCGGCCTCGCCCGCCACGGAGAAGGCCGGGACACCCGAGTCGGAGAGGGTGCGGCCCGACGCCAGCAACTCCTTGTAGGTCTTGGCGGGCTCGACCCCGGCCTGCTGGAAGGCCTCCGGGCTGTACCAGACGGTCGACTTGTGGGAGGCCTTGAAGTACAGGCCGTAGTAGGTCTTGTCGACCGTGCCGTAGTCCTTCCACACCTTCGCGAAGTTGCTCTTGGCGGCGGCGGCGATCTCCGGGGAGAGCGGAGCCAGCCAGCCCTTCCTGGCGAACTGCTGGAGCACACCGACCTGGGGGACCATCACCACGTCGGGCGCGTTGCCGCCCTCGATCTGGCTGCCGACGACGGTGGAGACGTTGTCGCCGGTGGAGGAGAAGACGACCTTGGCGCCGGTCTTCTCGGAGAACGCGTCCAGGACCTTCTTGAAGTTCTGCTGTTCCACGCCGGTCCAGACCCCGGCGACGGTCACCGTCTGGCCGTCGAGTTCCTGCTTGCCGCCTCCGGCGGAGACGTCGCCGCCGCATGCGGTGGCGGTCAGCGCCAGGCCGAGCACGGCCGCGCCGGAAAGGGCGACTCGGGTGTGTCGTACTGCGGAGCGTCTCATCGTGGGATTCCCTTCGAGAGGACTTGCGAGGAGGGGCGGGGGCCAGCGGGGCGGGGCTTGGAGGGTGGCGTTATCGGGGGTCGGGGGTGTGCATCCACCAGGCGGCGGTGGAGCCGGGCAGCGTGCCCGCCGGGCAGTCGCCGCTGGCCAGCAGGGGGACACCCGGTACGGGCGCCGGCACCGGTTCGGTGCCGAAGTTGACCGCGCAGACCAGGCCGTCGCCGCGGACGAACGCCAGGACCAGCGGCGACGACGGCAGCCAGCGCAGGGTGCCCTCGCCGAGCTGCGGCAGGCTGCGGCGCAGCTGGAGCGCTTCGCGGTACAGGTGCCAGAACGACCGGGTGTCGGACAGCGCCCGGTCCGTGGTGTGTTCGGCGAACCAGGCGGGCTGCGGCAGCCAGGGCGCCGGCGCGTCGGCGCTGGCGGTGAAGCCGAACGGGGAGGCGTGCCCGGACCAGGGCAGCGGCACCCGGCAGCCGTCGCGGATGTGCTGCCGGCTGCCCGTACGGTGGAAGATCGGGTCGGTGAGGACCTCGTCCGGCAGGTCGAGGACCTCCGGCAGACCGAGCTCCTCGCCCTGGTAGATGTACGCCGCGCCGGGCAGCGCCAGCATCAGCAGGGCGGCGGCACGGGCCCGCGCCGGCCCCCACCCGTCCGCGGACTGTGTCCCGGCTGTGGCAGCGGTCCCGCCGCCGGGCTCGGCCGCGTAGCGGGTGACGGTGCGGACCTGGTCGTGGTTGTTGAGCACCCAGGTGACGGTGGACCCGGTGGCGGCGATGTCGGTCAGCGCCTCGGAGATCACCGTGCGGAAGGTGTCGATGTCCCAGCGCGCGGTCAGCAGATGGAAGAAGAACGCCTGGTGCAGCTCGTCCGGCCGGACGTAGGCGGCCTGCTCGCTCGGTGTCCGTACGGAGACCTCGCCGACCAGCAGCCGGTCGCGGCCGTCGCGGGCGGTGTACTCCTCGCACAGCGCGCGCCACTCGCGCCACACCTGGTGCACCTCGGGCTGGTTCCAGGCCAGCGGGTTGACCGAGTCGCGGGTCCGCTCGTCGGCCGACGGGTCGGGGGAGTCGGGCAGCTCGGGGTGCTTGAACAGGCCCGCGGCCACGTCGATCCGGAATCCGTCCACGCCGCGGTCCAGCCAGAAGCGCAGCACCTTCTCGAAGTCGGCGCCCACGGCGGGATTGCGCCAGTTCAGGTCGGGCTGCTCGGGCGTGAACATGTGCAGGTACCACTGGCCGGCGGTCCCGTCCGCCTCGGTGACGCGGGACCAGGCGGGGCCGCCGAACATCGCCCGCCAGTTGTTGGGGGGCAGCTCCCCGTTCTCGCCGTGCCCGTCGGCGAAGTGGAAGAGCTCGCGGGCGGGGCCGTCCGGCCGGTCCTCCAGGGCGGCGCGGAACCACGGGTGCTCGCTGGAGCAGTGGTTGGGGACGATGTCCAGGAGCACCTTCAGGCCGAGCCGGTGGGCGTCGGCCACCAGGAGGTCGAAGGCGGCGAGGTCGCCGTAGACGGGGTCCACCTGGCGGTAGTCGGCGACGTCGTAGCCGTGGTCGTGCTGCGGGGAGGGGTAGAAGGGGCTGAGCCAGATGCCGTCCACCCCCAGCTTCTTGAGGTACGGCAGCCCCGTGCGGACGCCGTCGAGATCGCCGATGCCGTCGCCGGTGCTGTCGAGGAAGCTGCGGACGTAGACCTGGTAGATCACCGCGTCGCGCCACCAGCGCTGAGCCGTGTTCCGGGAGGCGTCCTCGGCGGCCGGAGAGAGCGCGGGCGCTCCCGGGCCGGGGAGGGGGAGAGAGGGCGCGGAGTCGGCCGGCCGGCCGTTGTCCGCCGTGGCTGTGAGCATCTGCCGTGATCCCGTTCTTGCAGGGGCGTGCTGTGCGACCTGCTGGTCGCCGTTATGCATGCATGTTAAGTAGGGATGTCATTTGGGTGTCAACGGAACGGACGAATATGCCCGTAAAGTGTCCTAGTTTGCGGTGACTTATGCAGCGCCAAGGCGCACGGCAGCGCGATGCTGTACCTAACAAGTAACTAGAGATGGGTCGCCCTCGCGACCAAAGGAGAGGGGGTCAGCCGCGGCTGACGATCGCCCTCAGCTCGGACTCCAGACGCGCGACGGTGGCGTCCGTGCTCCGTCGGTGGACCAGCGCGTCGTGCATCACCGCTTGCACCGCGAGACTCACCTGGTCGTACTGCGGGCTCTTCAGACGCGGCCTGGCCGCGAGGATGCTCCGCTTGAGCGTGGGCAGGTACGGAAACCGCCGTACCAGCTGGGGATCGGTGTACAGCCCGGCCCAGACCGGCGGCAGCGCACCCTCGGTGAGCACCCGGCGCTGCACCGCCTCGGACGTCAGATACGAGATCAGCTCGGTGGCCGTCTTCTGGTGCCGCGACTGCGTGTTGACGGCCAGATTGGAACCGCCCAGCGCACTGGACCCCGGCCCGTCGGGACCCGGCAGCGGCACCGCGCCGAACTTCCCCGCCACCTTCGAGGACGGGCCGCCCGCGAGCGCGTACGCGTACGGCCAGTTCCGCAGGAACAGCAGCCGGCCGTCCTGGAACGCCTCGCGGGACTCCTCCTCCTTGTACGACAGCGCACGCCGGGGGATCCACCCCTCGCGCACCCCGTCGAGCAGGAAGGACAGACCCCGGCGGGCCGCGGGGGAGTCCACCGTCACCCGCTCGCCCTCCCCGGCGAGCACCGTGCCGCCCGCCGACTGCACGGCCTCGACGACATTGGCCGTCAGCCCTTCGTACGGCAGGAACTGTCCCGCGTAGCCGTCCAGTCCGTGCTTGGGCGCGACCGTCTTCGCCAGGTGGGACAACTCCGCCCAGGTGCGCGGCGGGTGTGCGCCCGCCTTCTCCAGGACGTCCTTGCGGTAGTAGAGCAACGCCGCGTTGGTCACGTACGGGACCGCGTAGAGCCGGCCCCGGAAGGTGGCGGTGTCCACCACCGGCGGCAGGAAGCGATCAAGCGGGAACTGTCCGCCGTCCACCGGCTTGATCCAGCCCGCGGCCGCGAACTCCGACGTCCACGCCACGTCGATGTTCAGCACATCGAAGCGGGCGCTGCGCGAGCGCAGCTCGGTGACCATCTGCGCCCGGACCTCGTCGGCCGCGTCCGGCAGCTCGACCAGCGTCACCTTCTCGCGCGGATGCCGCTCGTTCCAGCCGTCGAGGACGCCCCGCAGATAGCCCGTGAGGTCGCCGCCCGTCACCAGCGTGACCGGGCCCCGGCCGTCCGAGCCGCCGGCCGGCTCCCCGGTCTGCGCACCCGCACTGCCCGCGAACAGCAGTGAACAGATCAGCAGAGCCCTCCCCGCGGCACGCTTCCACCGCATGGGCTCCTCCTTGAACCAGGCGTCGACGGGACACAGGACCGACAGCCCGCCCCATGTATACCTGTTAGCCATGCGGGATACTAGATGTCGCAGGAAGATACGACGGCGATCCGGCTCACAGTCGGACGGGCCCAGATAACCGGCATGTACGGCGGTGAGGAGAGGGAGAGAGCGTGCGGCTGCCACTCCTGGCACTGCTGGTCAGCGGACCCGCACACGGCTATGAACTCAAACAGGCCCTTGAGAACCTCCTCGGCGCCGCCTACCCTCAGCCAAATGTCGGCCAGATCTACGTCACGTTGGGCAGGCTGGAGAAGGCGCGCCTGATCGAGGGCGAGGACGTCGAGCAGTCGGACCGTCCGAACAAGCGCATCTACCGGATCACCGAGGCGGGACGGGAGACGGTGGACGCGTGGTTCGAGGAGACCACCGCGGAACCACGGGTACGGGACGAGTTCTTCATGAAGCTCGCCCTCGCCCGGCACACCGGGACCGCAAACCAGATCGCCCTGATCAACAAGCAGCGCCGCCAGTACCTCAACACCATGCGCGACCTGTCGAAACTCGCGGCGGTCGAGGACCGGGGCAACCGCGTCGCCCAACTGCTGATCGAGGGCGCGATGCTGCACCTGCAGGCAGACCTCGACTGGCTGGAGCGCTGTCAAGAGGAGTTGGAATGAACCGGGACGAGCCATCCGGCCCGATAGTGCGGGCAGCCGGCCTGGTCAAGACCCACCGGCCGGAAGGCGCCGCCCCCGTCCACGCGGTGCGCGGCGTCGACCTCCGTATCGAACGGGGCGAATTCGTCGCCGTCACCGGCCCCTCGGGAGCCGGCAAGTCCACCCTGCTGCACCTCCTCGGCGGCCTCGACCGCCCCGACAGCGGCTCCCTCTGGCTCGGCGGCCGCCAGGTCGACGCCTACAGCGAGGCACGCTGGGCGGTGCTGCGCCGCAAGCACATCGGCATCGTCTTCCAGTTCTTCAACCTCGTCTCCAACCTCACCGTCACCGACAACGTCGAACTCCCCGCGCTGCTGGCCGGCAGGTCCCCCCGGCAGGCCCGCACGGCCCGTGCCGAGCTGCTGGACGAGCTGGGCCTGACCGGTAAGGAGAACTGCACACCCAGTGAGCTCTCCGGCGGCGAGCAGCAGCGCGTCGCCCTGGCCCGCGCCCTGGTCAACACGCCCAGCCTGCTGCTCGCCGACGAACCCGCCGGCAGCCTCGACAGCAAGGGCACCCGGGAGGTGCTGCGGCTGCTCGCCCGCTTCCACCAGCGCGGCCAGACCATCCTGCTGGTCACCCATGACGCCAGGATCGCCAGCGCCGCGGACCGGGTGATCAGCTTCCACGACGGCCAGGTCGTCGACGACGCGCACCTCGGCGAGCCCCACGACCGCCCCGCCGCCGGCGTGGCCGACGTACTGAAGCTCAAGGGCTGACCTGTGCGAGCAGCGGCACGCTGGACCCAGGCGCACCTCAGAGCACACCGCCCGGCGGCCGTGCTGATCGTGCTGGCCACCGCCGGGATCACCATCTCCCTCCTGCTGGCCACCGCCCTCTTCGCCTACGCCACCGACCCCTGGCAGCGCGTCTTCACCCAGTCCGCCGGCGCCCACGTCTGGATCCACACCCAGGCCGGCGCCCCCGCCGGATCGCTCGCGACGCTGGACGAGGTGCGCGCCACCTCCGGCCCCTTCCCCACCGTCCGCACCACCGCCGGCCTCCAGCCCGGCGGCACCAAGGCGACCCTGGAGCTGCGCGGCACGGCCGAGCGCCCCGCCACCGCGGCCCCGCAGACCGTCGCCGGCCGCTGGCTCGACGAGGGCGCCGACGCCGGAGCCAACCAGGGCATCGTGCTCGACAGCTCGGTGGCCCGCGCGATGTGGGCGGAACCGGGCGACTCCCTCGTCCTGAGCGGCTTCAAGGCACCCCTGCGGGTGGTCGGCATCGCCGACACCGCCGAAGCCCCCTTCCACGCGGGCGAGACCCCGGGCGTGGCCTGGGTGCTGCCCAAGACCCTCACCGCCTCCGACGCGGCCCGCGACCAGCGCGGCCGCACCATCGGCCTCCAGCTCACCCACCCCGAGGACACCGACTACGTCGTCCAGCGGGCGGTCACCCAGCTCGGCGCCGATCAGATCACCGACGTCTCCACCTGGCGCCAGGCCAAGGCCGAAGCCGCCGGGGACAACAACCTCCTGGCCCGGCTCCTCGGCCTCTTCGGCCTCGGCGCCCTGCTCGCCGCCGCCCTCGCCGTGGGCGGCGCGATCACCAACCGCGTGCACGGACATCTGCGGGACATCTCCGTCCTCAAGGCCATCGGCTTCACCCCCGGCCAGGTCGTCCGCATGTTCCTCGCGCTCCACCTCGGTCTCGCACTGCTGGGCACCGCCCTCGGAGCGCTGCTCGCCCAGGCGCTCGGCTCCCTCGTCCCCGGCCGGATCGGGGAGGCGATGACCCTGTGGGAGCAGCTCCCCGAGCACGCCTGGCTGCCGCCGGCGATCGTCGGCGGGGTGATGGCCTTCATCGGCTCGGCGACCTGCCTGGCCGCCTGGCGGGCCGGACGGGTACCGCCGGTGCCCGTCGCCCGCGCCGCCGCGCCCACCGCCGGCCGGCCCTCCGCCACGACCCGGCGAGCGCTCGGCCTCGGCATCCCGCCCGCCCTGGTCCTCGGCTGGCGCGGCGCCTTCCACCGCCCGCTGCGCTCGACGGCCGCCGTGGCGCGCCTGGCCGTACCCCTGCTGCTGATCACCATCGCCCTGGGCACCTGGACCACACTGGACCGCTTCACCACCCACCCGGAGAGCGTCGGCCTGCCCGCGGCCCTCACCGCCCGCTCCGACACCCTCGACGACCGCCAGGTGCAGCGGCTGCTCGCCACCGAGCCGAAGGTCACCGCCTACCCCGGCAGCGAGGTCCAGGCCCTCGTCCCCGGCCAGACCGGGACGATCACGCTGCGCGGGCTGGGCACCGACGCCCACCCCTACCCCTACGCCATCGCGGAGGGGCGCGCCCCGCACGGACCCGACGAGGCGGTCGCCGGACAGGGCCTGCTGGACCTCCTGGACGCACACGTCGGCGACTGGGTCCGGATGACCGTCGCCGGCCGCCCGCACGTCCTCCACCTGGTCGGCCGCGGCATCGAGACCGCCGACGGCGGCCGCACCGTCTCCACCAGCCTCGACACCCTGCGCGACGAGCCTCCGGCCTCCGCCGGAGCCGCCTCGCCCCGCCCGGACTTCTACCACCTCGTCCTGCCGCGCGACGCCGACCCCGGCGCCGTACGCCACGCCCTGACCGAGGCCTCCGCCGGCCGTCTCGAAGTGCGCCAGACGCCCAACCCCGCCGACCAGCTCACCTCGGTCCGTGCCGTGACCGCCGGTCTGATCGCCGTGGTGACCCTGATCGGGCTCGTGGAACTGGCGACGACGGTCGGCGCCGCCGTACGCGACCGCAGCCGCGACCTCCTCGCCCTCCGGGCCGTCGGCCTGACTCCACGCCAGATCATCGCGGTCATCGTCTCGGCCGCCGGCTTCGTCGCACTGGCCGCCGCACTGGCCGGCACGGCGCTCGGCGTCCTCGCCGCGCAATGGCTGATCAACCTCCAGGGCCACACCAGCGGCTGGGGAACGGGCATCGCCCAGCGCCCCGCCCTGAGCCTTCTGCTGCTGGTCGTCGCCCTGGCCGTGGTGGTCGCGGGTGCGGCCGCGACCCTGCCGGCCGCCCGTGCGGCACGACGACGGCCGGCGGACTCGGCCTCGGACGTGCTGTAGTCCGGGTGTCCGGGTGTCCGGGTGTCCGGGTGAGCGGGGGTCCGGCGTGGTGCGGGGCGCCTCACCGCCTGTGCTGCATCAGCCCCTCGGTGTAGTCCTCGTCGGCCGGTTCATGCCGTGCGACATAAGGGCACTTCCAGTCCGCCTCGGTGAACCGCCCCGAGAAGTGCCGAGCGGGCTGCGCGTACTCGTACACCGTGAAGCTCGGATTGACCGAGCCGTTGTGGCGCTCCTCGCGTCGACGGATCGCGTCTTGCATCGAGTAGAACTTCTCGCCGAGCAGCATGAACTGCGCCAGGGAGTTGAAGGCGATCGCCGGCGCCGAGAAGCGGCGGCTCGCCCGCGACGAACCGGGGTGCATCCCCACGACGAAGAACGCATGCCCGCCCGTGTGAAAGCCGAAATTGGCCCGGTCGGGATCCGACGACGCGCCCGCGTCCAGGCCGTACGTCCGGCTGTCGATGTCGTGCATGAGCTGGAGGTGCTGCCATATCAGCCCCTCGTAGGCGAGTTCGTCCACCGGGCCGGGCTCGTCGAACGTCGCGACGAAGGTGCGGAAACTCTGGTCGGACAGCTGGGGCCGCATCTCCTCGACGTACGCCACGAGGTCGCGGTGGTTGTCCCGAGCCGACGCCGGCTCGCCCATTCTTCGGTAGTGCCGATGCGTGAGGGTGCCGCGTTTCAGCGCGGCGCGCGCTCCCAGACAGCTGAACTCCGGGGTCTGCAGGAAGCGTTCCAGTGCGGTGCGGACGGCGGCGTGACGTGCGGTGGTTTCAGTCATCGTGGGACCTTGGCTGCAGGGGAACGGGCGGCGTGCGGGCGGTTGTCGCCCGCGGGGCAGCCGTTCTCCGGCGTGGCGATGGCGATCAACGACTGCCGGAACCGACAGTGCGGGTGATCAGTCCGCGCGACAAGACATAAAACAGACAAAGCCGGATTGTGGCCGCCTGGTCACGTCTTGCCCCGCCCTGCGCCGGGCCCCTACCTCTTTGCTCCCTCCGCCCGTTCCGTCCGCGGTCCCGACGCGATGAGGATCGCCGCGGCGGCGGCGACGGCCAGGGCGGACGCCGCGATCAGGCACCAGAAGGCCGAGTGGTAGCTGCCGGGAGCGGTCTGGCCTCCGGTGCTGTGGGTGACGACGGCGACCAGGAGGGACGCGCCGACCGCGCCGCCGAGGCGGAGGAAGATGTTGACCAGGGTGACCGCGTCGGGCAGGTGGGGCGGGTCGACGGTGACATAGGCGGCCGTCGACGACGGCACGACCGACAGGGCGTTGCCGACACCGAGGAAGAACAGACAGCCCTCCAGGACGAGGAGGGAGGCGTCCGGCGGCAGCAGCGCCGCCGGGAGGAACGTCGCGGTCGTCAGGACCGCACCGGCGAGGGACACCGGGCCGCCGCCGAAGCGGTCGGTCAGCCTCCCGGACAGCGGCAGCACCGCGGCACCGGCCGCGAAACCGGCCATGGCCAGGCCGGTGCCGATCACGTCGTAGCCGCGCACCATCTGGAAGTACAGGGCCCATACGACCAGGGCACCGAACTGGATCACACCGGCCAGGAAGCTCGACGCGGCCGCGGCGGCGAACACGCGGTGGGTGAACAGGCCGATGCGCAGCAGCGGTGCCTCGGTGCGCCGGGCGAGCAGTACGAAGGCCGCCAGGGCGCAGCAGCCGAGCAGCAGGGGGGCATAGGTCGTGGCGAGGCCGGGCCCGCCGGATCGGCCGGGCAGACTGACCGCGTAGGTCAGGGCGGGCAGGCCGACGCCGACCAGGACGAACCCGCGGACGTCGAAGCGGGTCCCGGCAGCCCGTTCGCCGGGCGGGATGATGCGGCGGCCGAGCCACAGCCCCAGGAGGCCGAGCGGCACGTTCACCCAGAACAGCCACTGCCAGGAGGCATGGGCGATCAGCAGACCGCCGATCGTCGGCCCGGCCGCCGGCCCCAGCACCAGCGCCATCCCCGCGGTGCTCATCACCCGGCCCATGAGCGCGCGCCCCGCGACCTGCGCGATGACCGTCTGCCCGGCCGGCAGCAGCAGACCGCCGGCCAGCCCCTGCAGTACCCGGAAGGCGATCAGCAGCCGGATGTCGGTGGCCAGGGCGCACAGCGCCGAGGCGGTGGTGAAGCCGCCGAGCGCCCACAGCCACAGGCGGCCCGCGCCGAGCCGCTGGCTGCCCCAGCCGCACAGCGGCAGCCCGATGACCAGGGCCAGCAGATAGCCGCTGACGATCCACTGCGCCGACGGCAGCGGCGCGTCCAGGGAGTCCGCGACGGTGGCGAGGCCGACGTTGACCAGGGCGCCGTCGAGCTGCGTCAGAAAGGCGCCGACGATCACCACCGCGGTCACCCGCCACACCTCGCGGGGCACGGCCGGGGCGGGCTTCGGGCCGGTCGGCGCCGCGACCCGGGGGCCGCTCGCGGAATCCGGGTCACCTTGGGTCGACGCCATCTGTGCTGCCCTCTCCCTGCTGTCGTGGCGGCTGGGAGACCAGTTGATCGAACGCCGGTCGTGGTCCGCTGGTAAGTCGCTCGAAGTCGGCTGGAAGCGCGCGGTCAAGGGCGGTGATCGGCCGCCAAGCGGCGCTCAAGCTCCGCTGAGCAGGCTGTGCCGCATCAACACCGCCAGGGGGAAGAGGGGTTCGCGATGGTCTGCGGTCAACAACCACCGGTGATCGGCGGTCCGGCATGAGCCGCCGTGTCGTCATGACGGGCATCGGAGTGCGCACCTCCGGCGGCCGCGGCACCGCGCCGTTCTGGGAGCTGCTGACCTCCGGACGTACCGCCACTCGCCGGATCTCCTTCTTCGACCCGTCCCCGTACCGCTCGCAGGTGGCCGCCGAAGCGGACTTCGACGCCGCCGCCGAGGGCCTGACCCCCGCCGAGACCGAACGGATGGACCGCGCCTCGCAGTTCGCGGTGGTCTGCGCACGGGAGGCGGTGGCGCACAGCGGCCTGGACTTCGCGGCGCTGGACCCCACCCGCACCGGCGTCAGCCTCGGCAGCGCGGTGGCCGCCGCCACCAGCCTGGAGCAGCAGTACCTCGCGGTGTCCGGGGCCGGCCGCGACTGGCTGGTGGACCACACCCGGATGTCGCCGCACATGGCCGACTACCTCGTGCCGAGTGTGATGCCCGCCGAGGTGGCCTGGACGGTGGCCGCGCAGGGCCCCGTGGCGCTGGTCTCCAACGGCTGTACCTCGGGCCTGGACTCGGTGGGCCACGCCTGCCGCCTGATCCGCGAGGGCAGCGTCGATGTCATGCTCGCCGGCGCCGCGGACACCCCGATCACCCCGATCGTGGTCGCCTGCTTCGACGCGATCAAGGCCACCAGCCCCCGCAACGACGACCCCGAGCACGCCTCACGGCCGTTCGACCGGACCCGCAACGGCTTCGTCCTCGCCGAGGGCGCCGCGATGTTCGTCCTGGAGGAGTACGGCCACGCCCGCCGCCGCGGCGCACACATCTACGCGGAGATCTCCGGCTTCGCCAACCGGTGCAACGCCTACCACATGACCGGGCTGAAGTCCGACGGGCGGGAGATGGCCGAGGCGATCCGGGTGGCCCTCGCGGAGGCCAGAGTGAACCCGTCGGACGTCGACTACATCAACGCGCACGGCTCCGGCACCAGGCAGAACGACCGGCACGAGACCGCCGCGTACAAGCGCAGTCTCGGCGAGCACGCCTACCGGACACCGGTCAGCTCCATCAAGTCGATGGTCGGGCACTCTCTGGGCGCGATCGGCTCCATCGAGATCGCCGCGTGCGCGCTGGCCATCGAGCACGGCGTGGTGCCGCCGACGGCGAACCTGCACACGCCCGATCCCGAGTGCGACCTCGACTACGTACCGCGCACCGCCCGCGAGTGTCGGGTGGACACTGTGCTGACGGTGGGCAGCGGGTTCGGCGGCTTCCAGAGCGCGATGGTGCTGCGCCGCCCGGAAGGAGCGCGGGCATGACGGAACCGCAGGTGCCCGCCGGGCCACGGCCGGTGGACGGCGTCCGGACCGTCGTTACCGGAATCGGTCTGCTGACGCCCAACGGGTCGGGCCTGGAGGAGTTCTGGGAGGCCACGCTGGAGGGCCGCAGCGGGATCGGCCCGCTCACGCGGTTCGACGCCTCGCGCTATCCGGCCCACCTCGCCGGCGAGGTCACCGGCTTCGACCCGGCGCGGCACCTGCCGGGCCGGCTGCTGCCGCAGACGGACCGCTCCACCCAACTGGCCCTGGTCGCCGCGGACCGGGCGCTGCAGGACGCCAAGGTGGAGCCGGGCGCGTACGCCGACTACGAGATGGGCGTGGTGACCGCCAACGCGTGCGGCGGGTTCGCCTTCACCCACCGCGAGTTCCGCAAGCTGTGGTCGCAAGGGCCGGACGCGGTCAGCGTGTACGAGTCCTTCGCCTGGTTCTACGCGGTCAACACCGGCCAGATCTCCATCCGCAACGCGCTGCGCGGGCCGAGCAGCGCGCTGGTGACCGAGCAGGCCGGCGGGCTGGACGCGATCGGCCAGGCGCGCCGGACGATCGTGGACGGCACCCCGCTGGTCGTCACCGGGGGAGTGGACTCCGCGCTGGACCCCTGGGGCTGGGCGTCCCAGATCGCCGGCGGCCGGGTGAGCCCGGCGACCGACCCGGCCGCCGCCTATCTGCCGTTCGACGCCGGGGCGTTGGGCCATGTGCCCGGCGAGGGCGGCGCACTGCTGGTGCTGGAGGACGCCGACGCGGCGCGGCGGCGCGGCGCGCAGCAGGTCTACGGGGAGATCGCCGGCTACGCGGCGACCTTCGACCCTCCGCCCGCCCTCGACGGGGCAGCCACCCCGCCCGGCTCCGCGGCGCCCTCCGGGCTCGGCCGCGCCGCCCGACTGGCCCTCGCGCAGGCGGGGGTGGCGCCCCGGGAGGTGGATGTGGTGTTCGCCGACGGCGCCGGGGTCGCCGAACTCGACCGCGCGGAGGCCGACGCCCTGGCGGACCTCTTCGGCCCGCACGGTGTGCCGGTCACCGTGCCCAAGGCCCTGACCGGACGGCTGCTCTCGGGGGCCGGACCGGTCGACGTGGCCGCCGCGCTGATGTCCCTACGGGACGGCGTCATCCCGCCCACGCCCTCCGGCACGGTGCCGGAGGAGTACCGGATCGACCTCGTGCGGGGGCGGGCGCGGGCCGCGCGGGTCGGTTGCGCGCTGGTCCTGGCCCGCGGCCGATGGGGCTTCAACGCCGCCGTCGTCGTCCGCGACGCACCCCGCTGACCCCCGCACGGCCCCGGGCCACCCGCCCGCCGCCCTCTCGCCCACACCGCCACACACCAAGGAGCTGACCATGGCAACGACTCCCATGACCCTCGACGATCTGCGCCGGATGCTGACCGAGGCGGCCGGCGAGCCCGAACACGGCGCCCTCGCGGGCGACATCGAGGACACCGAGTTCGAGGCGCTCGGCTATGACTCGCTGGCCCTGCTGGAGACCGCGGCGTTGATCACCCAGGAGTTCGGGGTGCGCATCGCCGACGAGGACCTCTTCGAGCTGCGCACCCCGCGCGCGGTGCTGGACCTGGTCAACGGCGCCGCCGCACAGGCACGTTGAGGACGGGGGAGAGCCGGATGGAGACCCCCACCGAGTCCGCGGGCCTGACCGAGGTCGCCGACGACGTCTATGCGTACGTCCAGCCGCCCGGTGGCTGGTGCGTCAGCAACGCGGGAGTGGTCGCCGGGCGGGACGGCGCGCTGGTCGTGGACACCCTCGCCACCCAGCGGCGGGCCGAGCGGCTGCGGGCGTCGGTGGACGCGCTGGGCATCGGCCCGCGGCGGACGGTGGTGAACACCCACCACCACGGTGACCACACCTTCAACAACCATGTCTTCGGTGCCGCGGCCGAGGTGATCGCCCACGAGCGGGCGGTCGCCGAACTCGACGCGACCGGCCTGGCCCTGACCGCCCTGTGGCCCGACGTGGAGTGGGGCGACGTCCGCGTCGCCCGGCCCACCCTCACCTTCGCCGACCGCATCGCGCTGAGGGTCGGCGAAACGCACATGGAGGTCTTCCACGTCGGCCCGGCGCACACCACCAACGACATCGTGGTGTGGCTGCCCGGGCCGAGGGTGCTGTTCGCCGGCGACGTGGTGCTGTCGGGCTGTACGCCGTTCGCGCTGATGGGCTCGGTGTCCGGCTCCCTCACGGCGATCGAGCGGTTGCAAGGCCTCGGCGCCCGGACCGTCGTATGCGGTCACGGCCCCGTGGCGGGCCCGGAGGTGTTCGAGGAGAACGCCGCCTATCTGCGGCGCGTCCAGCACCTCGCCGCGGCCGGCGCCGCGGAGGGCTGGAGTCCGCTGCGGGCGGCCCGGGAGGCGGGGACCGGAGAGTTCGGGCACTGGCTGGACCCGGAGCGGCTGGTGGGCAATCTGCACCGGGCGTACGCCGAACTGACGCCGGGCGCCACACCGGGGGCGGCGCTGGACGTGCTCTCGGTCTTCGGCGAGATGGTCGCGTACAACGACGGGAAACTGCCCGGCTGCGCGGCGTGAGACGGACGGCGCACGGGGGGGGGAGGGGGGGGGGGGGGGGGGGGGGCGGGCCTGCCAGCCGCGTGGGAGTGTCTCCCCCCCCCCCCTTCGCTGTT
>NZ_JBVIRA010000017.1:0-62759 GCF_055576575.1 Streptomyces sp. NPDC033270 | reverse complement strand
CCTTTGGTTTGGGGAGGAGAGGGTGGAACAAAAGAGGGGAACGCTCCTCGGTGGCGGGGTGGGAAAGGGACGGCACACGGCCCCCCGCCCCCCCCGCCCGCGGGCGCCCTCGCCGTCACCGGTCAGTGGCCGCGCCGCCAACTGCCCGGCGCGGCATGGCGGGGCAGCCGCTCCAGGCGCTGCCACCCGGCGTAGCGCTCGCCGTGCGGGGCCGGCCGGCCGCGCCGAGGCGGCGGCCGCCGCGCCAACGCGCCGACCAGCGCGGCGGTCAGCGCCGCCAGTTCCTCCGTCGTCGGCTCGCCCTTGGTGATGCGTACCAGCACCCTGCTCTCCGTTCCCCCGTGGTGGTCATCGGCGCGATGGCTGGGCTAGGGCCTGTCCGATGGGTCATGGCCGCGGCCTCTCCGACCCTGACCCATCGGACAGGCCCTAGGACCCGTCCGATGGGCAGGCCCTACGGCGTCGCGCCGCCGTCCACGGTGATGACCTGGCCGGTGATCCACCGGCCGGCGTCGCTCACCAGGAACGCGATCACATCGGCCACGTCCTGCGGCTGCCCGAGCCGCTTGAACGGTGACGCCTCGGCCATCGCCGCCTGCCGCTCGGCGGGCGCCCGGTCGAACATGCCGGGCACGGTCGGCCCCACCCGCAGGGAGTTGACGGTGATGCCGCGGGCGCCCAGCTCCTTCGCGGCGACCGTGCCCAGCAGTTCCAGCGCGGCCTTGCTCGCGGCGTACAGGCCGGACCCGGCGATCGGCGCGTGGACGAGCGTGGAGGAGATGCCGACGATCCGCCCCCACTCCGTCAGATGACGGCTCGCCTCCCGCAGGACGTTCAGCGCCCCGCGCACATTGACGTCGAAGACCCGCTCGTAGTGCTCCTCCTCGGTCTCCGCGAGCGGCCGGGGCGCGGTCGTCCCGGCGTTGTTGACCACGACATCGAGCCGGCCGTGGCGCGCCAGGACACCGGCGAAGACGGCGGACACCTGGTCGGCGTCGGTCACATCGAGGTGCACCGCCTCGGCGGTGCCCCCCGACTGCTCGATCGTGGCGACCAGTTGCTTCGCGGCGGCGTCGCCGGTGAAGGCGGCCACCACGACATGGTGGCCGTCGGCGGCCAGCCGCTGGCAGACGGCGGTGCCGATACCGCCGGCACCGCCCGTCACGAGGGCGACCAGACCGGTCGGGATCGTCAGGGCCATGGCATCTCCTTTTGTTGCGGTGGTGGGCTCATTGCCGGGCGGCGCCCGCCGCCGCCCGTCATGCCGGCCCGCCCGGGGGCAGCAGCCGCCCGGCGACCCAGTCGGCGGCCTCCAGGCTCCAGGCCTCGATCATGTTCAGACACACATGCGCCTCGCCGGGATACGTCAGCAGCCGGTGGCGCGGGCCCCAGGCACGGTCGAGCTCCTCCAGAGCCGTGAGCGGGAAGATGTCGTCCAGCGCACCGTGGATGCTCAGCACCTCCGTGCCGATCGGGCCGCCGACGTCAAGGGCGAGTGCCGCGAGGCGCACGCGCATGTCGGCGGCGTCGCCACCCATGAACGCGAAGCGGAAGTCGTCCTTCAGACGGCGCGGCAGTTCGTCGTACGGCGCGATCCGCGGCCCGCCGGAGGCATTGACCACACACGCGAACGCGTGCCCGAGCGACCGCGCCACGCGCAGCGCGAAGTACCCGCCGAAGCTGACCCCGAAGAAGCCGAGCCGGTTCGACGCGATCCGGTGGTCCGCGCGCAACCGCTCCACCAGCGCCGCGATCACACCCTCCATCTCGATGCGCAGCGGTGTGCGGCCGACCTGCAGACCCTGGCCGGGCCCGTCGAACAGCAGCGCCGCCATGCCCCGGTCCAGATAGGTCTCCGCCAGCGCCAGCACCTCCACCTCGGTCATCGAGTCCAGCCCGTTCGACAGCACCACGCAGGGCAGCGGGCCGGCCGGCCGCCGGTGCGCGGGCGGCAGCACCAGCCAGTACGGGACCGGCTCCGGGCCGGCCTCACCCGCGGGCAGCTCGCCCGCCTCGAAGTCCAGGTCCGCGCCCTCCAGGCCGGCGAGGAAGAACTCGCGGACCTTCGCGCGCAGCCGGGACTTGCGCCGGGCGTCGTCGAAGTACATGAACTCCGCCCAGTGGTAGCAGCCGGCGGCGGCCCGGGCGGCCCGCGCCCGGCCCGCGGCGGTCGACGAGCCGCCGGCCAGCCGCGCGTAGCGGTCGCCGAGCGAGGTCCAGCGCCGCCGCCACTCGTCCCAGAACGCGGCCGACGCCAGATCGAGGTCGTCGCAGGGGAACCCGTCCAGAGCAACCGCGACATCGCCCCAGCCGACCTGCGGGGCGTAGCGCGAGCGCAGGAACAGCAGCCGCGGCAGGAAGTAGCCGCAGGCGCGGAAGAGCGGCTCGGGCAGCCGGGCCGGCCGGACGGCCGGCGGTGCGCTAGGCACCGTGCCCGTCCGGCGCGGGGGCCGCGGCGCCGTCGGCGGCCCGCGACCGGCCTCCCAGCACCCGCGCGCACGCCTCCACGGTCCGCCGGCTGTTGCCGTCCAGCATGTCGCGCACCCGCCGCCTGCCCTCCCGCAGCTCGGCCGTGCCGAAGGCCTTCTCGCAGGCCACCGCGTCGAGCACGGCGGTGTGCCGGGACACCACCTCGCTGCCGCCACCGGCGGCGGCCCGCACCTGCCAGCTGCCCTCGTGGCGCAGCAGCAGCGGCGGCGGCTCCGGCTGGAAGTAGACGATCGACAGCCGCTCGGCGTCGCAGTGCCGCACACTGCGGAACGTCTCGGCCCCGGCGGCGGTCCGCACCTCCAGCACGAACTCCTGGTGGCGCCCGTCGTCGTGGCGCAACTCCAGCCCCTCGCAGTGCGGCAGCAGCTTCGGCCAGCCCGCCACGTCGGCGAGCAGGGCGTACACCGCGTCCGGGGGGTACGGCAGCGACATACGGGTGGTGACCTCGGTGAGGGTGTCGATGCCGTCCTCGGCGTAGGCACGCAGCGCCGTCATCTCGGCGGCCGCATTGGTCTCGACGAAGTCGCGGACCACCGCGGCGGCCTCCGCCACGGTCGTCACCCCGTCGCGGACGCCCCGGACGTCGTCGAGCATCCGCCAGTGCCGGTCCACGGTCAGCAGACAGCGCTCCGGCCCCAGCGGCACCACCCGCCACTCACCGCGCATCGACGCGACGAACGGCATCGGCACCGGCAGGTGGTAGTCGATCCGGCGGATCGCGTCGTGGTACCGGCGCCGGGTCTCCCAGGCCACGGTCCGCCCGTCCTGCGCCGCCTCGATGCGCACCAGCTCGCCGGTGGCGTCCGAGCCGACGGTGGCCGCGCCCAGGCAGGCGTCGAAGATCCGCGGCCAGTGGGCGGTGTCCCGGATCAGCCCGTACACCGCGTCGGCCGGCGCGCCGACGACGACGGAGTGCCGCGCGTGGCAGTCGCGTTCGGCGGCGGGCGGCGCGGGCCGTTCGACCGCGGCCTTGATGTTGCCCAGCTCCGTCGCGGAGTTGGCGTCTATCGCGGACTCGATGAAGCGCTCCGCCTGCTCCCGGGTGGTGACGCCCTCGACCTGCCCGGCGACGTCCTCGCACAGGTCGTAGGCGTGCTCCAGCAACAGCAGGCTCTGCTGGGCGTTGACCGCGACCACCCGCCACTCGGTGGTCATCGCGGCGACCAGCTTCATCGGCTCCACCACCTCTGCCCGCACGCCGTACACCTCCGGCAGGAACCGGCGCCGCGAGCGCCAGGTCATCGGTGCGCCGCCCACCAGGGCGCGGATCTCGACCAGTTCGCGGTCCGGCTCCTGTTCGAGCACGGTAACGGCCTGGCACGGTGCGAAGATCCGCGGCCAGTCGGCCGAACAGCGGATCACGTCGTACACCCGCCCCGGCGGGGCGGCACAGACGACGGAGTGGGACAGGTGGTAGCGCATGGCACACAACTCCTGCTCTTCGACGGTAGTGTGCCGCGCGGCCGGGCGGGCCGCGCGGCGGCGGGTCACCGAACCTCCTGGAGGGTGTCCCAGGCGTCAGTCTGGGGTGGGGACACCTGCCGCTTGAGGGGGAGAATCCGGCTTCCCGCGGAGTGGGGCGGGCAGAGTCGGATCGTCGCCGGGTGGTTCGGTGCCCGCCATCCGCGCTGGTGAGGGGCACCGCAAAGATCGATAGGGCTCAACTGTCAGCCCTCCCGGGTAGGTTCGGGTGCATGACGACGGAAGTGGCGGCGGAAAGCGCCGGGCACGCCCGGTACACCTTCCGTGTTCGCCTGTCGGTGTCGGCCCGGCGGGCACTCGAGGCCGAGTGGGACCGGTGCCGCTGGGTGTGGAATGAGTGCGTGGCGAAGTCCCAGCAGGTCCACCAGGCGGCGAAGGCCACAGGCGAGAAGCTGGCCTGCGGTCCGGCTCGGCTCGACAGGATGTTGACCGACGCCCGCAGGATGACGTCGTGGCTGCGTGAGGGAAGTTCGGTTCCTCAGCAGCAGCTGATACGCGACTTCGGCAGGTCCCGAGCCAAGGCCCTCAAGGACATCAAGGACCGGCTGCCGGTGCGGCAGCGGGCCGGGATGCCGAAGTACAAGAAGAAGCGCGATGCCCTTCCGACTCTGAACTACACGCGGCGCGGGTTCCGGTTGAAGGACGGGTGCCTGCACCTCGCGGGCGGGATCGTCGTACGCCCGGTGTGGTCGCGTGAGCTGCCCGTGCCGCCGTCCAGTGTGCGGGTGTATCGCGACACTGTGGGGCATTGGTGGGCGAGCTTCGTCGTCCCCGCGCCGACCGAGACCCTGCCTTCCACCAGCCGTGTGATCGGCATCGACTGGGGCGTCAAGGAGACCGCGACCACCACGTCCGACGAGTACGACCTTCCCCACGCACGGCACGGGACGAAGGCTGCGGCGAAGCTGACGCGGTACGACCGCATGATGGCCCGGCGCAGGCCGAAGAAGGGCCACGCCGCCTCGCAGGGCTACCGCGAGGCGAAGAGGCTGCGGGCGAAGCTGCACAAGAAGATCGCCCGCCAGCGGCAGGACACCGGCCGCAAGTGGGCCAAGAAGGTCGTGACCGGCCATGACGCCCTCGCCGTGGAGGACTTCCGCCCGAAGTTCCTCAGCCGTACCACTATGGCCCGCAAGGCTGCTGACGCGGCGATCGGCGCCGTGAAGAAGGCTCTGATCGAGATGGGCCGTAAGCACGGCAGGGCCGTGCACCTGGTGCACCCCGCGCACACCACCATGGATTGTGCGCAGTGCGGAGCGAGAACCAAGCACGCACTACCTCTTTCCGAGAGAACGTATGCCTGCACCGCGTGCGGAGCCGTCTCGCCCAGAGACAAGAACTCCGCCCGCGTGATGCTGGTCCGGGCTGGTCTCGTACCCGGCTAGTGCTGATCGTGTAAGACCTGCTGGTCCGCCGGGCCGCAGGCGACGTGAGCTAGGAATCCCCCTCGTCTACGAGGGAGAGGAGTCAAAGTTCGATCAGCGCGCCGCGGTCGAGTCGCCGGGCGACCTCGGCGCGGAGCACCTTGTCGTTGCCGCTCTTGGGGAAGGGGGCGGCGCTCGCGTACACCAGGTCGGGCCACTTCTCCCGGCTGAGCACCCCGCTCAGCGCGGCCGTCACCGCCGCCCGGACCTCCGTGGCCGGGCGGGTTCCCAGGGGGCCCGAGACGCAGGCCACCGGGCACTCGGACAGCGTCTCGGGGCCGGCCAGCGCGACCAGTGCCACCTCCCGCACCCCGGGCAGCCCGGCGAGTACCGCCTCGACCTCCTCGGGGTAGACCCGGTGGCCGTTCGCGCTCATCACCGAGCCGTTCAGCCGCCCCTTGAGCAGCAGATCGCCGTCCGGGCTCCAGGCGGCCACGTCACCGGTGCGCAGCCACCGGCCCGGCGGCTCGACCACGCCGGAGGCCACATCGAGGTACCCCTCCATGACGGCGTCGCCGCGCACCAGGACCTCGCCCACCTCCGGCGGATGGCCCGGCAGCGGGTCCAGACGCACCTCCAGGGTGTCGTCGGGCCGCCCCACGTTGTACGCGCCGCGCAGCTGGCGCCCCGCGCGGTGGGCGGCCTCGTCCAGCCAGCAGAACGGCCCGTACGTCTCGCTCAGGCCGTAGCCCTGCACCCACGCGCACGGCATGGCCCGCCGGCCGCGTTCGAGCAGGCTCCGCGGCATGGCGGCCGCGCCGTAGGCGACCACCCGCAGCCCGGACAGGTCGGCCGGGCCCGCCTCGGCGCCGTCGAGGAAGCGGCGCAACGCCAGCGGCCGCAGCATGATGTGCGTGGCCCGGTGAGCGGCGACCTCCGCCGCCCAGCGCGCGGGGTCCCGGCTCTGCGGCACGATCAGCTCGGCGTCGTGCAGCAGCGCCCCGAAGGAGAAGATCACCCCGGTCGTGTTGTTGAGCAGCCCGGACAGGAACACCCGGGCGCCGGGCCCGAACCGCAGCATGCGGGTCACG
The DNA here is from genome assembly GCF_055576575.1 of Streptomyces sp. NPDC033270. Classification (NCBI taxonomy): domain Bacteria; kingdom Bacillati; phylum Actinomycetota; class Actinomycetes; order Kitasatosporales; family Streptomycetaceae; genus Streptomyces; species Streptomyces sp. NPDC033270. Next base: position 56,332 of record NZ_JBVIRA010000017.1, on the reverse strand, counting down.
CTGCGCACCCGTCGGCACACCAGCGCCTCGGAGACGCTGACGGCCTTGGGCGAGCCGGTCGAACCGCTCGTGAAGAGCGTCAGGAAGTTCTCGACCGGCTCCGGCGGGCCGACCGGCAGGGGAGTGGCGGCCTCGCCGGGCCGCGCGTGCGCGGTCTCCTCGGGGAGGACGAGCACCCGCGGCCCGAGCCCGCCCAGGGCGCGTACCCCGGCGAGCCGGCCGGCGTCGCCGTCGTCGCGCTGGAGGTGGACGACGGCGTCGGGGCGGGCGTCGGCGACGATGGTGCGCCACTCCGGCAGCGCCGCGGCCCGCAGGTTGTAGGGCATCAGTACCCGCAGGCCCAGTGCCCCGGCCGCGGCGAGGAAGGCGATACCGCGCGCGTCGTGGTCGAGCAGGGCCAGCACCCGGTCGCCGCGGGCCAGACCGTGCCGGCGCAGCTGCTGGGCGCAGCGCCCGGCGGTGTCGGCGAGCTGCTGCCGGGTGTAGGTGCGTCCCGGCTCGGTCAGCCGGAACGCCCCGCCGGCCCCGGTACCGGACTCCGGGCCCGGCCCCAGCAGCAGGTCGGCCAGCCTGGTCGCGGGCCGGGTGCCGGAGCCGGCGTGGTGATCCCCCATCGCCGCCCGGCCCTCAGTCGCTGCCGACGAGGTCGGCGAGGTTGACCAGCGACCGCGCCAGCCCGCTCTGCAGATGCGGCCAGACGTCCCGGGCGAAGGCCGGCACGGTGTGGTCGGCGATGTCCGCGACGAGTTCGTGGGTCACCTTGATCCGGGAGCCGAGCGGCTCCATGCGGTGGTGGGTGACGAGCGTGCCGAACGGCAGCACGGCCTCGTCGCTGAACTCCTCGCCCTGGGTGACGGAGGTGAGGGTGACCGTCAGCGGCTGCCCTCCCTGCGGGGTGAGGGTGTAGCTGTTGCCGGCCTTGAAGTTGCCGTGCAGCTGGGTGCTGTCGATGCCGTCGTCCCAGGACTTCCAGGCGTTGACGTCCACCCACACCGCCCAGATGTCGTGCACCAGCGCATGGACGGTGACGGTCGCCTGCGCGACGAACCGCTGGGTCTCAGTCACGGCCGTCCGCCTCCCGCCGGGTGGTGGACGCCGCCGTCACGGCCGCCGGGGCCGCCTCCTCGCCGGGCGGCGGGAAGAAGGTCACGTCCTTGTCGCCGAGCCAGTACTCGCGGGCGTGCGCGCCGACCTCGACCATCACGCCGTTGAGCGACCAGTTCGGTTCGGTCAGCGACCGCGAGTCGTTCCAGAACGCCGGATTGAAGAATTCGAGGATGACGTTCGTGTGCCAGATCAGCCCCTGTCGCGTCAACCGCATCCGGTCCTCGGCGAGTTCGACCAGGCCCTTGCGCTCCAGCCGTTCCAGTTCGTCGGCGAAGTCCTCGCGGAAGTCGCTGCCGAACTTGCTCCGGTAGAAGGCGTACTCGATCTCGTAGTACAGCAGGGCGAAGACCACGTACCGCTCGCGCTGGACACGCGGGGAGAGTTCGTCGGTGACCGTGCTGATGAGGAAGTCGCCGCTCTCGACGGTCTCGACGTACTTCTCGACGTCCGTCTCGGTGCCCAGCCGGTATCCGTCGAAGTAGCTGTAGGAGCCGGGGCCGACGGCCAGGGTGTCGATGTACACCTTCCAGTTCCAGTGGTTGTACATGTTCTCGTAGCCCGGCTTGCAGAAATGGTCGACCATGTACATCGAGTAGCCCATTTCCTCGGCTATACCGATGGCCTCCCGGTACATCGCCTTCACCATCGGGCCCTCGGGGTCCGCCGGCCGATCCACCTTGCCCTTGGTGATCAGCTTCGCCTGGATGGTGTCCTGGTGGATCCGGTAGAGGTAGATCGTGAAGTGCGGGACGTCCAGGGTGGACAGCGTCTGCAGGTCACGCCGCCAGATGTCGAGCGTGTGCCCCGGCATGTTGTACATCAGGTCCAGCTGGATGTTGCGGAATCCGCGCGCCTGGAACTCCTTGATGACCCGGGCGCTGTCCTCCGCGGCGTGCGGAGAGCCGATCACCCCGAGCAGTTCCGGCTGGAAGGACTGGACACCCAGGCTGAGCCGGTTGATCTTCGACCCCGCGACGTAGTCGATCTTCTCCTCGTCGAAGTCGCGGGCGTTGCCCTCCAGCGTGAACTCGCAGTCGTCCGCGACCTGGAACGTCTCGAAGACGGTGTCGACCAGCCGCCGCAGATTCCCGGTGCGCAGAATGCTGCCGGTGCCGCCGCCGATGAAGATGTTGCGGATCAGACCGGTCGCGAACTTCGGATAGGCACCCCACCGCTTGAGGTCGGTGATCAGGGCCTCGATGTAGCGCTCCTCGCGGCCGTTGGGGTCCTTCTCCGACAACAGGCTCGCGAAGTACGGGCAGGACTTGCAGCGCGTACGGCAGAACGGGATGCCGATGTACAGCACGAAGTCGCCGCCCTGCTGCCGCATGTCGATATGCGACTCCAGCCATTCCCGGCCGCCGGTGGTCCGGTGCATGCCCGGCGGGTACAGGATGAAGGGCAGATAGCACTTGTTCGGATACGGGTCGCCCGCCGTCTCGTCTGCCGGCTCGGTCATGGATCTCCCCTCTCGCGCCGCACGATGCGATCGCCGCGCCACGATCGCCCACCCCGCTCGAAGGGCGCTCACCTGCGCGGTGGAGGCCCGCGGCGGCGCCCCGGGCCGTGCCTCGCTCCCCTTTCGACGGCCTTGCGACCGGTCTTCGAGCGACCTTCCAGAGCCCTGCGAGGGAGCCTCCAGCGCCATGTGGTCTCTCTGGTGCCGACGAAGTCAGGTACGGACATCGCGGAAGGGATGGGACAACCATGAGCGCACAGCACCGCGTGGCACTGGTGACCGGAGCGACCAGCGGCATAGGGCTGGAGATCGCCCGGGCTCTCGCCGAGGACGGCGCCCGGGTCTTCCTCTGCTCGCGCCGCCCCGAAGCCGTGGCCGCCACGGTCAAGGAGCTCCAGGATTGCGGTTTCGACGTCGACGGCACCGCCTGCGACGTGACCTCGGCCGCCGAGGCCGACCGGCTGGTACGCGCCTGCGTGGACCGCTACGGTCCCGTGGAGATCCTCGTCAACAACGCCGGACGGCCCGGTGGCGGCGCTACGGCGGAAGTAGCCGACGACCTCTGGTACGACGTCGTCAACACCAATCTCAACAGCGTATTTCTCGTCACCAAACGCGTACTCACCCTTGGTGGAATGGCTGAGGCGGCATACGGACGCATCATCAACATCGCCTCCACCGGCGGTAAACAAGGGGTCGTGCACGCGGCCCCCTACTCGGCATCGAAGCACGGTGTCGTGGGCTTCACCAAGGCACTGGGGCTGGAGCTCGCCAGGACGCCGGTCACCGTCAACGCGGTCTGCCCCGGATTCGTGGAAACGCCCATGGCGGAACGGGTGCGGGAACACTACGCCGGGGTCTGGGGCGTGGACGAGTCGGAGGTGCATCAGCGCATCACCGGGCGGGTGCCGATCGGACGCTATGTCGAGCCGTCCGAAGTGGCCGCGATGGTGCGGTACCTGGTCGCGCCGGGCGCCGGCGCGGTCACCGCACAGGCCCTCAACGTCTGCGGGGGGCTGGGAAATTACTGAATCTTGAGCCGGAAAAACCGACCGCCGGGGTTAGGCTCCGGCGGACGGTCGAAGAACGTCGCTGAGACCAGACAGCATGGAAGCGGGGGGCCGCTGTGCAGTTCAAGGTGTTCGGACAGGTGGAGATATCTCATGAAGCCCAGTCATTGATCGTGGGGAGGTCAAAGGTTGGGCAGATGCTTTCTCTCCTGCTGGCCAGGAACAACGAGACCGTGAGCGTCGACACGCTCATCGCGGAATTGTGGGGAGAGCGTGTTCCGCGGAGCGCTCTCACCACACTCCAGACGTACGTCTACCACGCCCGAAAAACACTGGCGACGGGCCTGCGGCTGCAAAACACCGAAAGGATATTGGTCACCCGGCCCTCCGGATATCTCATAGCGGTCGACGACAGCGCCCTGGACGCCTCCATGTTCGAGTGCCTGGTCGCGCAGGGCAGCGGATTCCTCGGCAGCGGGGACGTCGAATCGGCGGCCACCCGCATCACCGAGGCGCTCCGGCTCTCCCGCGGCCCGGCGTTCGCGGGCATGCCCATCGGCAAGGTCCTCGACGCACACGTCACCTACCTGCAGGAGCTGCGCCTCAACGCGGTCGGCATCCGCATCGAGGCCCAGCAGCGCCTGGGCCGGCACCGCGAACTGGTGCCCGAGCTGCGCACGCTGGTGTCGGAGAACCCGCTCAACGAGGGCTTCCACGCCCAGCTCATCGGCACCCTGCACCACTGCGGACGCCGGGCCGAGGCCCTGCAGGCCTACCAGCGGCTGTGGCGCATCCTCGACGCCGAACTCGGCGTACAGCCCTCACCGGAGGTGCAGGACCTCTACCAGAAACTGCTGGTCTGAAGCGGCCGCCCGGCCACCGGCGGTGACCTCCCGGCGCGTGGACCGCGCGCCGGGCCCGCTGCGCGCCTCACCCACTGCCGTCGCCGTCACCCGGCCCGTACAACCGCGTCACCTCCGCCGCCGCGGCCGCCAGTTCCGCACGCGCCGAGGCGGGCGCCAGCACCTCCACATCCGCACCGAAGACCAGCAGCGCACGCGCCGCCCGCACGGCCCGGAAGGCCAGCTCCACATCCGCCCACCCGTCGCCCCGGTCCGTCGGCGGACCGGCGAGATGGGCCGACTGGATCCGCAGGAACATGTCCAGCCGCTCGCTCCGCACCCGGCAGCGCACCCGCACCTCCTCGGGGACCCGCTCCACCCCGTCCCGCAACGCCGTCCAGACCTCCGCCAGTCCCAGCCCCGGGCGCCGGCGGACCGGTTCCTCCTCGACCGTCGCCGCCTGCACCCGGTCCGCCCGGAACAGCCGCGGCCCACCGTCCCGGTCGGCGACGAGATACCAGACCCCGGCCTTGCTCACCAGGCCGTACGGGTCGACGGTGTACTCGCCCGCCTCGGCCTCCCCGCTGCGCCTGTAGCGCAGCCGCAGCCGCCGGTCGGTGAACACCGCGCGCTGCAGCTCGCCCAGCTCCACGTCGGCGGACCGGCCCTGCATCCACCGCACCGGGTCGACCAGGATCCGCTCACTGGTCCGCTCCGCCGCCGGCCGGTGATCCGGGGGCAGCGCCGCCATCACCTTGCGCAACGCGGAGGCGATCGAGCCGCCGAGCCCCAGCGCCTTGTGCGCCCCGTCGGCCGCCAGCACGAACAGCGCCCGGGCCTCGTCGGAGGTCAGGCCCGTCACGTCGGTGCGGTATCCCGGCAGCAGCCGCACCCCGCCGTTGCGCCCCCGCTCGGCCCAGACCGGCACCCCGGCGGCCGAGAGCGCCTCGACGTCCCGGTAGATCGTACGGACCGACACCTCCAGCTGGGCGGCGAGTTCCGTCGCCGGGATGCCGCCGCGGGCCTGCAGCAGCAACAGGATGGACAGCAGCCGGTCGGCTTTCATGCGGCGCAGTCTAAAACCTGACGGGTCCTGTCAGGTATCACCCCGCAGAGTGGTCCTCACCGGCCCGCACCCACCGCGCGGGCCCCGTACGAGAGGCGCTTCCCATGAACGCGTTCGACCCCCGCCCCCAGTTCCTCAACGCCGTCGACCAGCTGGAGAAGCTGGTGAGCGGCCTCGACCCCGCCCACCTCGGCCGGCCGACCCCCTGCGAGGCGTACGACCTGCGGGCGCTGCTGAGCCACACCGTCGGCGCGCTCCACCGGATCGCCTACATCGGCGAGGGCGGGCGCGGCATGGACGTCCCCGCGGCGGCCGGCGAGATCGCGGACACCGACTGGGGCGGCGCGGTCGGCCGGGCCCGGGCCCGCGCCGCCGCCGCCTGGGCGGACGACGACAAGCTCGCCACGGAGTTCGAGGTCCCGTGGGGCGTGGCCGAGGGCCGGATCGCCCTCGGCGGCTATGTGATGGAGACGGTGACCCACACCTGGGACATCGCCCAGGTCATCGCCCCCGAGGCGGAGCTGGACGAGGACCTGGCCCGCATGGCCTTCGCCATCGCCCAGAAGGTCCTGCCGCCCGAGCCGCGCGGCGGCGAGATGCCCTTCGCCGCGGTCCACCCCGTCCCCGAGGACGCCGACATCCACCGCCGCCTGGCCGGGTGGCTCGGCCGCGCGGTCTGACCCCCCCCGGGCCGCCACCGAACGAAGCGAGACCGTGATGACCGACACCCCATCCCTCGGGGCCGGAGCCCTGGCCACCTCCCCTGCGACCACCGACCAGGGGAGTGGCCGGGCGGTGACCGCACCCGACACCGCAGCGGCAGCCGCCGCCACCCGCACCGTCCGGCTGGCGGCCCGGCCCCCCTTCTCCTTCTCCGCCTCCCTCGCCTTCCTCCGCGCGTTCCCCGCCATGACCGGGCAGCAGGGCACCGCGCAGGACACCCTGACGCTCGCCCTGCGCGAGAACGGCACCACCCTGGGCGCCCGCGTGACCGCGGCCCCCGACGAACCGGCCGTCGACTGCGTCCTGACCGCCACCGCCCCCTTCGGCGACGCCACCGCCGAGGCCGCCGCGGACCGGCTCTCCTTCCACCTCGGTCTCGCCGACGACCTCACCGACTTCTACCGCCTCGCCCGCCTCGACCGGCCGTTCTCCCGCGTCGTGGACCGACTGCACGGCTACCACCAGGTCAAGTTCCCCTCACCGCTGGAACTGCTGTGCTGGGCGATCCTCTGCCAACGCGTCCCCATGCCGGTGGCCAGAAAGATGAAGCAGGCCCTGGTCGAAGCGGTCGGCAACCGCATCACCGTCGACGGCGAAACCCGCTGGGCCTTCCCCGACGCCGAACAGCTCGCCGCCCTCGACGAACCCGCCCTCCAGCACCTCATCGGCAACCAGCGCAAGGCCGGCTACCTCTCTCGCGCGACCCGCCAGTGGCTCGACCTGGACGAGGCCTTCCTGCGCACCGGCCCCTACGACGAGGTCCGCGACCAACTCCTGAGCCTGCCCGGCATCGGCCCCTGGTCGGCCACCTTCCTGCTCATCCGGGGCCTCGGCCGCACCGAACACCTCACCCCCGACAAGGAGATGACCCGCGCCGCCCAACGCGTCTACGGCCGCCCCCTCGACGACACCGCCTTCGCCGAACTCACCACCCGCTACGGCCGCCACCAGGGGTACTGGGGCCACTACCTCCGCGTCGGAGGCTGAGGAGAGCCGCTCGGCTGCGGCCTGACCGACAGTCAGCCCGCAGCCGAGCACTCTGCCGCGCACGCGCCATCGTCACAGGCAGAGGATGATGAGACTGCACTCGTCTTCGTGGTTACCGCCGTACGGACTCCTCTGCTCACCGTCCTGGTTCCACTGTCCACCAGCCGGCTTGGACTGATGGGGCTCAGTGGCCTTGGGCTTGGTGGCGGCGTCCGGATCGGGGACCGCGGCCGCGGCCGACGCCGCCCCTGTCGCCAGTGCGATGCCCAGGGCAGCGGTGACAGCAAGCGCCCGCGCAACGGTCCTTTGTGAGCGATTCATCCGTGTAGTGTCCATAAGATCACCATGAACGCCCGCGTGTCTCCCTGCGTCCCGAACGCCGCCGACCGGGTGCACCCCCGAAGGCCGGTCGGCGACGGCGAGTCGGAGCCCGTCAGTCCTCCGCCCGCTGTGTCACCGGCGCCTCCGTGCGGTCGCCCGGGAACTCGTACCACCGGCGCTGCAGGCAGACATAGTGCGTATCGGCCTCGACGAGACGGAGAAAGGCCGTCACCGTCTCGCCGAGGCGCTGCTGCAACCCGGCGTCGGTCAGCTGCCCGTCCTCGGTGAATCCCTTGTGGGCCGCGGCAAGGCTGAACATGTCGGGGTAGACCCGGGTACCGAGGTGCTCCAGCGGCACCCGCAGGGCCCACAGCCCCCGATTGCCGCCCACCAGGGACGGCGAGGCGGACACGAGCAGCGCGTGCTTGGTCTTGAACGGCTGCGGCCGGACCCGCGAAACCCAGTCGATCGCGTTCTTCACCACGCCCGGTACGGAGGCGTTGTACTCGGGGGAGGCGAGCACGAAGGCATCGCACCACTCCAGCCGGTCACGCAGCGCCAGGGCGCCGTCCGGCAGCCCCTGCGCCGACTCCAGGTCACCGTCGTACAGCGGCATGTCGAACTCCCGCATCGCGGCGAGGTCCACGGCGGCACCGGCATCGCTCAGTATCCCCGCGACCAGGGACGCCAGACGGGCATTGGTCGATTCGGCCCGCAGCGCCGCACCGAGGACAAGCAGGCGCAGCGGACCGGGGTGGGCATCCGTGGTCATGGTGGGCACGTCCCTTTCGTCACAGGAGCCGTCTCCCTCAACGCGGCTCGCACAGCCAGTCTGGCGGCGCATCCGCACTCAACCGGTACGCCGCGCCCCGGAGGTCCGTACGGGACTTCCGTACGGGACTACGGTCGACTCCGCGGCCAGGCGATCCGCCGGCCGTACGGCTGCATCAGGAGGTTGAGGCGGATGCTGGTTCTCGGTCGCTCGCAGGTCGAGGCGCTGCTGGACGTGGACACGCTGATCGACGGCCTGGCGTCGGCGATGACGGACCTCAGCGCCGGCCGGGCCTCCTCACCGGACCGCGTCGCCGCGCTGGTGCCCGAACGGGACGGCTTCCTGGCGGCCATGCCGGGACGGGTGCCGTCGGCCGGGGTGCTCATGAGCAAGCTGGTCTCCGTCTTTCCCCACAACGCCGGCACACCTCTGCCGACCCATCAGGCCCTGATCGTCGTCTTCGATCCGGACACCGGCGAGCCCGTGGCGTTGCTCGACGGCACGGCCATCACCGCGGCACGGACCGCCGCCTGCTCCGCTCTCTCGGCGCGGCTGCTCGCCCGCGAGGACGCCTCGGTGCTGGCCGTCCTGGGGACCGGCGCCCAGGCCCGGTCCCACGCCGAGGCCATGTGCAGGGTCCGCCCGATCCGGCAGATCCGCGTAGCGGGCCGCAACGAGACCAAGGCGGCCGCCCTCGCCGAGGAACTCGCCGCCGCACTCCGACTCCCCGTCGAAGCGGCACCCACCTACGCGCAGGCGCTCGACGGCGCGGACATCGCCGCCGCGACCACCCACGCCACCGACCCCGTGATCCGCCGCACTTGGCTGACCCCGGGCGTACATGTGACCTCGGTGGGCTTCAACCCGGCCGGCCGGGAGATCGACGACGCCACGATCGCCGAGGCACTGGTCTGCGTGGAATCGCGACAGGCGGCACTGGCGCCCTTCCCCGCGGGCAGCAGCGATCTGCTGAACCCGATCCGCGACGGCGTCATCACCGAAGCGCACGTACACGCCGAACTCGGCGAACTCCTCAGCGGCAGCAAACCGGGCCGCTCCTCGCGCGACCAGATCACCCTCTACAAGTCCGTCGGCGTGGCGGCGCAGGACGCCGCGGCGGCGGCCCTCGTCGTGACCGCGGCCCGGGAGCAGTCGATCGGGTCCGAGGTGCGGCTGGGGTGAGCCGACGGACCGGCCCTGGGCGCCACCGACAAGGCGGTCCACGACCAGGCACAACACGGCCGAAACCGATCAGAGGATCTTGACCTCCGCAGAACCGCCCGCTCGACGCCGCGCAGATGAAAAGCTGTCGCTGCTCGTATCCACCTCACGGAAGAGAAGCTCCGGCATGGCTGTCATCCACCACACCACCATCAAACCGACCAAGCTGGAGCTGCTCACCTCCTGGCTGCCCACCCGCCCGTGGTACCGCGACGGCGCGGGTGAACCGCAGTTGGCCAAGGCCGGCGGTTTTCGGCTGGACGACCCGGAGGGCGAGGTCGGGATCGAGTTCATAGTGGTCACCGACACCTCCACCCCTCACCCGACCACCTATCTGGTGCCGCTCACCTATCGCGGTGCCCCGCTCGACGGGGCCGAGCACGCCCTCGTCGGCACGATGGAGCACGGAGTCCTGGGGCGGCGTTGGGTCTACGACGGCCTCCACGACCGGGTGCTGACCGCCCAGTTGCTGGCCCTGATCGAGGGCCGGGTCCAGGCCCAGGCCCAGAGCATCAGCGACACCCCGGACCAAGACGTCACCCGCTCCTACGCCATCGAGGACCGCAACCTCACCGACTCCACCACCGCGACCACCGACAACCAGGAGGGCACCGAGCTGACCACGCCGCACGGCGTGACCCTGCACGTGCACCGCACACTGCGACCTGCCCCCGACGACTCGTCACTTCCCCCGCAGGGCGCGCTCGGCCATGTCGCCGGCGCCTGGGACCTGCCGGACGGCACCCGCGCCCAGGGACTGTTCGCCGTCCTGCACCCCAGCCCCCAGGCCTAGGTTCTCTCTCCGGTCGGCATCGCCGCCGACCGCTCGGCCGTCCGCACGGCGCGCGCAGGTCAGTTCACCTCGACGTGGTCGAAGCGCCTGAGCACTTCGGTCAGCACCCGCACGCAGGCTCCGACGCCGGCGTCGGTCAGATCGCCGCCCACCTGGCGCAGCAGCGCACGCTCACGGGCGAGGGCGGCGGTGCTGGCCGCTCTGCCGTCGCCGGTCAGCCGGATCAACGAGGGCCGCTGGTGGGCGGCTGGATCGACGCATGGATGCAGGGCGCGGCCGGCCCGCACCGCTCCCTCGACGACGTCGCCCCGCATGTCGCCCGGCGGCTGCGGAGCATGCTCACCCGCACCGTGGCCAAGCACACCAGCACCGAACCGGGTGCAGCTGGTCCCCCGTGCTCGATACGTGGAAGCGGGCCGCGAAGATCACGATCCCCGTGCTGGCCATCAACGGCAGCATCGATTCCGACGACCACCATCTCGCCGACCTGACGAGCCCCTCTCCCACGACGCACAACGCAGCCCGAACCGAGGTCGCCTGACGCACCGACACCCGTACCGGACGATGGATACTGTCGCGGTGTTCTCAGCTGCCGACGCGGCTGCCCTCTATGACGTGCTGAACCCGTGGAATCCTGCCGTCTGGCCCGGCGACGGCTTCTACGAGGATCTGGTCATGGCCGCGGACGAGGTGCTGGACGTCGGCTGCGGCACCGGCGCCATGCTGCACCGAGCCCGCGAGAAGGGGCACGTGGGACGCCTCGTGGGCGTGGACCCCGATCGTGCCGCGCTGCGCCGGGCCCGGCGCAGCGCTGACATCGAGTGGGTCGAGGGAACCGCGGCCACCGGGCGGTGGAGCGGCGCATTCGACTTGGTGACCATGACTGGCCATGCGTTCCAGTGCCTCGTCACCGACATCGAGGTGCGCACTTCCCTGAGGGCGATCCATGCGGCGCTTCGCGACGGCGGCCGGTTCGCGTTCGAAACCCGCCATCCGCAGGCGCGTGCCTGGGACGACTGGAACCCGTCGAACGCCTCCGATGTCGCCGACGCCGGCGGCCGCGCGCTGCGCGTCTGGCACCATGTCGAATCCGTCGTCGGCGATGTGGTCACCTTCACCGGGTCGACGGCGGAGCCGGGCGGGGCGCTACTCCGCGTCGACCGCACCAGCCTGCGGTTCCTGGAGGTGACGACGCTCAACGCCTTCCTTGCCCGAGCGGGCTTCGAGGCCGAGGCCCAGTACGGCGACTGGGATCGCGGACCCCTCACCGGTACGAGCCGGGAAATCATCACGATCGCCGCTAAGAAGCAGTCCATCCACCGCGTCTCCCGCCCGGCAGGCGACGAGAGGTGACGGACGTCGTCTGCCGGGCGGAAGGGCGTGGGTGCGTGGGCGCCTAGAGGACGGTGACCGTCTCCTGGCGTGCGTAGCTGAACCCGTCCTCGTCGAAGTAGAAGACCGCGACCTTCACCTTGTCGCCCTTGGTGAAGTGCGAACCGACGGCCGGGCGCAGCGAGACCTGCGCCGCGTGGCTGTTGTAGTCGCAGGTGAGCTTGGCGCTCTTGATGGTGCCCGCGGCGATCGACTCGTCGTGGCCGGTCGTGCTGACCTTGGTGGCGTTGGCGACCAACTGGTGGTTCATGCCGGGGTCGCAGGAGTACGTGACGTTCGCCCGGAGGCCCGACTCCTGGAGCGAGACCTTGCCGATGCTCAGGAGATTGGCCTTGGCGACAGCGGACGGCGCGGCGGCCAGCGCACCGGCGCCGACCAGGACGGTGGCTGCCGCGGTTCCGGCCAGGCGACGCCGGAGACGGGATGACTTCATCGAGTTTTCCTTCCCCCCTGTGCGGCCACCTTGGTCTGGTACGGAGGAGATTCTCCGAGTATGCGGTGACTGCGACAGTTGTTCGAAGTTGTGCGTATTGGTTGGCGATCCTACGTCATCCCGCCTGATGGAGGGGCGTATGTGTCGCAGTGGGATGGCATAGGGCACAGGGGGCGGAACGGTGCGGGAGTGGCCCCGGTGTGGACCGGTGCGGACCGGGCCGGGTGTCCGGGACGGCATAGCCGCATGGCCGCCGTACCCACGGCAGTGCTCACAAACCTCGCCCGGCTCATGGGCGGCCGTTCCCGGCGCCTGCTAATGCGTCGTTTTCACGGTGTCCATGCTTCCCCCTGTCGCATTTGGTCAGTTCCGGTCACCCTGTCAATCGGGCGGTCGCACAGTCAATGCCAAGTTCCTTGTGGCGGAGGGGAGTTGGTGGATCAGCGCGCGGGGGTGACGCGCGATCACGGGCCGGTACCCCGGTCCTGGACGAAATGGGCGGGTCAGGCCGGGGAGAGGGCAGGGGGCGGCGGGCTGCCCTGCTGTCCCCGCTGGTCAGGGTGATGCCGTGCGGAGGGAGGCGGTTCAGTGGCGCCCGTCATGCGGCATCTACGTTCTTGGAGTTGTCGCGTCAAGCGGTTCTTCGGATTCGATCGAAACAGGCAACTGTTTGACCGCATGATCGCGTCATCTGTGCAGAGTTGTCTGGTGAAGTCTCCCTGTCTCTGCTTCTTCCCGCGGGGGTGGGTCGTGGGTTTTTTAAGGAGAAGGTATGCGTCCGTTTGCTTTGGGATATGCCCGTCCGGTGGTGAGGTCGGTGGTTGCCGCTCCGTACGTCTATGACGCTGCGCGGCAGCTCAATGTCCTGCCCGACGGGCGTCCGGCCGCCCGCAATCGGGCGGTGCTGCTGGCGACGGGAACCACCGCCTCCACCGCTGGTTCCAAGACGCACTTCGATGATTGAACGGCGATGACTGTCCTGGTTCTTACCTGCGAGGAGGACTTGACGGCGGACATGGTGGTCGCGGCCCTGCACGACCTCGGTGTTCCGCTTGTCCGCCTCGACCCCGCCGATCTGCCGGGCAGGGTCGCCCTGTCGGCGGATTACGGCGACGGTGACTTCCGCGGGTATCTGAAGACGAATGAGCGCATGGTGAGCCTGAGCAGCTTGCGGTCCGTGTGGGTTCGCCGGCCCGGTGCTCCGGGCGCCCGTGCCGAGGAGCAGTCCGCGTGGCTGTCCACCGAGTCCGAGCAGGCGCTGTACGGCATGCTCTTCTGCACCCCGGCGCGTTGGATGAACCACCCTGTCGCGGCCGTGCAGGCGCGCTACAAGCCGTGGCAGCTGCATATCGCCCAGCAGAACGGCTTCAGCGTTCCCGCGACGTTGATCACTTCGTTCCCGTCGGTTGCGCGCCAGTTCGCGGCGAAGCATCAGGACCTGGTGGTGAAGTCGGTTTCGGGGCGGCATCCCGGCGACCCTCCGATGGTGCTGCCCACCACTCGCGTCAGTCCCGATGCGGACTTCTCCGCGGTGGAGGCGGGGCCGACGCTGTTTCAGCAGCACATCCGAAAGCGGGCCGACATCCGGCTGACCTGGGTCGGCGGTCGTATGTTCGCCGCCCGTAAGGAGGCCGACGCCGACGAGGTCGACAGTCGCTTCACGGAGCACGGCACCTGGAAGCCCGCCGAGGTGCCGGATGCCGTTCGCCGGTCGGTGGACTCCTATATGGACGTCGCCCAACTCGCCTACGGTGCCTTCGACTTCGCTGTGGACTGCGACGGGACATGGTGGTTCCTCGAGTGCAACCAGGGCGGCCAGTTCGGGTTTGTGCAGGTGGATACCGATCAGCCCATCGCCCAGGCCATCGCGACCTGGCTGGCCGAGGAACCCGGAGGCTGAGCCCGCTCACTGACGCCCGTCCGGGCTCCACAATCGAGTGTCAACCTCGGGTTGACACCCCTCTGGGTGTCAACCTACGGTTGTCACATGGAGAAACCAACCCAGACCTCCGTTCCCGTCCGCCTCGACGACCTGATCGAGGCGATCAAGAAGGTCCACACGGACGCCCTCGACCAGCTGACCGATGCCGTCATCGCCGCCGATCACCTCGGCGACGTCGCCGACCACCTGATCGGTCACTTCGTGGACCAGGCCCGGCGCTCCGGCGCCAGCTGGACGGACATCGGCAAGAGCATGGGCGTCACCCGCCAGGCCGCGCAGAAGCGGTTCGTGCCCAAGGCTCCCGGTGAGACCGACCTCGACCCCAACCAGGGCTTCGGCCGCTACACGCCGCGTGCCAGGAGCGTCGTGGTGGCCGCGCAGAACGCCGCCCACGCGGCAGGGAACAACGAGATCGGCACCGCGCACCTCGTCCTCGGCCTGCTCAGCGAGCCCGAGGCGCTCGCGGCGCAGGTGATCCGCGCCCAGGACGTCGATCTCGACACCGTCCGGCAGGCGGCCACGGCGGCGCTGCCCGCAGCCGCGGAGAGCATGCCGGCCCTCATCCCCTTCGACGCCGATGCCAAGAAGGCGCTCGAACTCACCTTCCGCGAAGCGCTGCGCCTGGGCCACAACTACATCGGCACCGAGCACATCCTGCTGGCACTCCTCGAGCACGAGAACGGCACGGGCCTGCTCGCCGACGCGGGCATCGACAAGGCCACGACGGAGGCCCGCGTGGTCGCCCTCCTGGCTCAGTTCCTCAAGACGCAGACAGCCGAAGAGTCCTGACGGAAGGACGTCGAGCCGCCGCGCGTCCGGACGGGAGATGGTACGGATCCGATCGCGTCCGGACGGGAGGTGGCACGGCCCCGATTGCGTCCGGCCGGGAGGTGGCAGGGACCCGATCGCGTCCGGACGGGACGACATGGCAGGCCGTCCCGTCCGGACGCACCGCTCCGCCCGTCCGGCACAAACCGCATGACGCCGCGTCACCCCTCCTTGAGCGACTGCTCAAGCACCTGCTAGCTTCACCTTGAGCAGTCGCTCAAAAGACCGTGTGTCAGGAGCGGGTCGATGCGTGAGGACGGGGCGTTCATGAGGCTCTACGTGGAGACGCATATCCGCGCCGACATCGAGACCATCTGGGAGCGGACCCAGCTCCCCGACCACCACGAACGCTGGGACCTGCGCTTCACGGAGATCGACTACCTGCCACGTGCACCCGGCGAACCCCAGCGCTTCCGGTACGCGACCCGGGTGCTGCCCTTCCTGACCGTCGCCGGCACCGGCATCTCCGCCGGGGAGCGCCACCGGAGCAGCGGTGAGCGTGTCTCGGCCCTCCGATTCGCCTCACCCCAGCGCCTCTCGCTCCTCGCCGAGGGCAGCGGCTACTGGAGGTATGTGCCCACCACCGACGGCGTGCGGTTCCTCACCGGCTACGACTACCGGCCGCGTTGGGGCCGCTTCGGTGCCGTCGTCGACCGGACCGTCTTCCGGCCGCTGATGGGCTGGGCGACCGCCTGGTCCTTCGACCGGCTGCGGCTGTGGTGCGAGCGCGGCATCAGCCCGGGCCGGTCACTCGGCTATGCGATCGCCGACCTGGCGGCCCGCGTCCTGGCCGTGGCAACGGCCGTCGTCTGCACGGCGATGGTGTGGGCGGTCCGCCCCTCCTACGTGCCGGCGATGAGTGCCGCCGCGTACCTCACGCTCGCGCTCGCCGCCGTCGCGCTCCTCGCGCCGCCCTCGGCCCGGGCCCCGGCCGCCCGCCGCTGCCGACGCACCCCACCCGCACCCACCGCCGCGCCCGCCCTCCTCACCACCTTGGAGCACGCATGACCTCGATCTTCCAACGTGTCATGGGCGAGCGCGCCTTCAACCGGCTCCACCCCCAACTGCGACGGCGCTTCTCCGTCGGACTCGAAAGCGGCGAGGCCTGCACCGGCCGCGGCGTGATGGACCGGATCTGGCACGGCCCCGCCTTCGTCAGGCCGTTTCTCGCACTCGGCGCCAGCCGCAACATCCTCGTCCCGCGCACCGGCACCCAGGTCCCCTTCACCATCGAGAACGTCCCCTACGCCGACTCCTACGGTCGCGAGACCGTCACCTTCGTCAGAACGTTCGCACTGCCCGGCGGACCACGCCGCTTCGACGCCACCATGGTCCACAGCCCCGAGCGCGACTGCGTCCTGGACTACCTCGGCACCCACCAGCACCTCGCCACCGACCTGCACCCCACGGCCGAACCGGACGGCTCGCTGCTCATCCGCTCCGGTGAACACCGCTTCCGGGAAGGGCCGTTCGACCTCCGCGTCCCGGCGCTGATCGGCGCCGAAGCGGAGGTACGGGAGTCCTTCGACGACTCCACCAGCCGCTTCCACATCCGGGTCCGGGTGGCCAACCGCTACTTCGGCCCACTGTTCGGCTACGAGGGGTCGTTCACCGCCGAATACACCGACGTGGACGCGTGCGGAGTGCGCGCCGGGCTGCGCCCCGTACGCGAGGAGGCGCGCGCATGAGCCCGAACACCAGGTCAGGCACCCCTACCTCCAAGGCGGGCACCCCCACCTCCAAGGCAGCGGACGCCAAGACCCCGGACACCAAGGAGAAGCTGCTGGAGGGCGCGCTTCGCACACTCGCCGAACAGGGCATCGCCAAGACCTCCGCCCGCTCCATCGCGGCGGCGGCCGGCGTCAACCAGGCCCTGGTCTTCTATCACTTCGGCTCGGTCGACGAACTGCTCGCCGCCGCCTGCCGCCACGGCGCCGAACAGCGCGTCGCGCGCTACCGTGCCCGCCTTGCGGAGATCGGCAGCCTCGCGGAACTCCTCGCGTTCGGCCGCGACATGCACATCGAGGAGCGGGCGGCCGGCCAGGTCGCCTTCCTGGGACAGCTGCTGGCAGCCGCCCAGACCCAGCCGCGTCTCGCGCCCGCCACCGCCGCCGGCCTGCAGCTGTGGATCGACGAGATCGAGAAGGTCCTGGCCAGGGTCCTGGACGGCTCGCCGATCGCCGAGTTCACGGACATCCCCGGGCTCGCCCGCGCCGTGGCGGGCTCGTTCGTCGGTCTCGAACTCTATGAAGGCGTCGACGAACACGGTGCGACGCTCGCCCTCGGTGCGCTCGAACAGCTCGCCGTATTGGCCGCCGCCCTCGACGAGCTCGGCCCGCTCGCCCAGCGTGTGGTACGGCACCGCCTGCGCTCGACCACCCGGCCCTGAACGGTGCCGGCCGGACCCGTGTCCCGCCCCGGCTCGGGCCGCGCCGTGGCGTGGCGTCGACCGCGTACGCCCACCGCGCGCCGGCCGAACCGTAGCCGGGGCTGACCGCTTAGCCCATGTGGCTTCACGTTACTTAGCTCATGTGGCCTCAAGCGCTGCGGGGGACGGCCTTGATGCCGGTCCGCCGTGCTTCCATCTCGGCATGGAGGTGCTCAGGTGATGGCTGGAGACCGACAGCAGGACGACTACCCGCACGCGGGTGCGCCGCGGCGGCGCGTGCTGGCCGCGGCCGCCCTGGCTCCGATGCTGGCCGGGGCGACCGCCCCCGCTCGGGCCATGGCTGCCGGGACGGCCGGGGGAAAGAACGGCAGGTTGGTCAAACCGGTTCCCACCGCCGTATCGGGCTGGGAGGGCGTGGCCGACGCGCTGGGCCGACCGGGCGATATGAAGCGCAACCTGATGTACCACACCGCCTTCCCGCGCCGGGACCTCCTCGTACGCTCCCACGGCGTCATCGTCAAACCGGCGCTGGCCCTCGGCTCGCACGTGTCCTTCGTCCGCTACGCCGACAAGAGCACGATGGTGATGGGCGATCTGGTGGTCACCGAGTCCGAACTGCAGCCCTTCATCGACGCCCTGTCCGAGCACGGGATCGGGCTGACCGCGATCCACAAGCACCTGCTCTCCCAGAGCCCCGACATCTGGTGGGTGCACGTGCATGCGCATGGTCACCACGCGGTGTCCATGGCTCGCGGCCTGCGGGCGGCGCTGGACCGCACCAGCACACCGCCCCCGCTGATGTCGGCCCCGTCACAGCCCCTCGACCTGGACACCGCCGCCATCGATGCCACGCTGGGAGCGAAGGGCTCCATCGACGAGGGCATCTACAAGTCCGTCTTCGTCCGCCGGGAGACCGTCACCGACGGCCGCCGGGTACTGCCCCCGGGGTTGGGATCGACCACCGCGTTCAACTTCCAGCCGCTGGGCGGCGGCCACGCCGCGATCAGCGGCGACTGCGCCATGATCGCCAAGGAGGTCCAAGACGTCCTGGCGGCCCTGCGGCGGGCCGGGGCCGAACTCGTCGAGCTGCACAACCACGGCTTGACGGACGAACCCCGCCTCTTCTTCGTCCACTTCTGGCTCGTCGGTAACGGCGTCCGGATCGCCAAGGCCCTGCGCCCCGCGGTGGCGGCGACCAAGGTCGTACCGGCCGGCTGACCCGCGCACGGGCAGCTGCCGCCGCCCGGACGGGGTGGCCCGGCTGCCTGGGCTCTCCGCAGCCGTCCTGGTCGGAAGCCGCACGCTCGTACGCGCGCATCCGCGCACCACCACCCTGGCCCCGCGGCCCCAAGGCTCGGGTCACCCCTCGCGGTTCACCGTGCCGCTGCCCGCTCGGCCGCGCTGCGTTCCACACAGAACTCGTTGCCCTCGGGATCGGCCAGGGTCACCCAGCCCGTCCCGTCCGGCTTGCGGTGATCGCCGACCACGGTCGCGCCCAGGGCGAGGATCCGCTCCACCTCCTCGTCGCGCGAACGGTCTTGCGGCTGCAGATCGACATGCAGCCGGTTCTTCACGGTCTTGGCTTCCGGGACCGTGATGAACAGGAGGTTCGAGCCGGGTGCCGTGACCACCGCCTCGGGGTCGCCGGGGAAGTCGTCGTCGGCGAGGGAGCCGTCCAGGACCGCGGCCCAGAACTGCCCCAAACGGTAGGCGTCAGAGCAGTCGATGGTGAGGTGTCGCACAACAGAGGCCATGCGGCGCACTATCGGCCAGGCGCACGGCGTCTGTCCAGCGCAATTTCCTCAGGGCACCGACCGCGCGCGCGGCCTCGGCGGCGCGGGCACACCGTGCCAGGTCGCAGCCGTCGCACCGGTCGCGCTCTCCGCCGAGTCTCGTACGGCAGGGAGGCAATACGGCCGGAGGGCGGCCAGTGGCTCCGGGCGTCAGGCGGGTGGACGGACGTGGAGGGCGAGTCCGCTCGTCCCCGGCGTCTCCACGTCCGGCAGCAGCCGCATGTCGTGGTCGTAGTCGCCGCCGGCGAGTGAGCGGAACGGGACCGGCTCGTCGGTGAAGAGCCCGTCGAGCCGTCTGCCGTACTCCCGCTTCGCCGCCTCGAACCGTTCCTCCGGCAGGTCGACGGTGCCGTACACGGCGAACGGATCGAGCGGCGTCATGCCCGTGAACCAGAACAGGCCGTGCTGCACCGGGTGGAGAACGTCCGACAGCTGCCCGTGGATGCCCCGGTCGGAGAACGCCGACTCACGGGCGCCGATCGTCACCGACACCAGCGCCCGCCGTCCCCCCAGGGCGCCCTTGCTGTAGGGCGGGGGAACCGCCGGGCCGTGCGCGAACCCATTGGTGAACACCCGGTCGATCCAGCCCTTGAGTACCGCGGGCACGGAGAACCACCACATCGGGAACTGCAGGATCACCGCGTCCGACCAGCGCACCTTCTCCTGCTCGGCCGCGATGTCGGGCGACAGCCGGCCCGCCAGCGTGGCCTGCTCATGGGCGGCCAGCACGTCCAGCCGGTGGTCCGCGCCATGGTCGGGGAAGTCGTCGGCGGCGATCCCCGCCTTCCACTTCATCGCGTAGAGGTCGGACACCCGCACTTCGTGGCCCGCTGCCCGCAGATGCTCGACCGCGAAGGCGGCCAGCGCGGCGTTGAGCGAACGGGGTTCCGGGTGCGCGCTGACGACGAGGATCTTCTTGCGCTGCTGCGGTATTGCTTCGGTCATGCCGCTACGTTCCGCCGGGGGGCGACGGGTAGCCAGCACCCTGGTCAACCGGCGGAACGGTGATCCTGGTACTGCGAGGGCCACGTATACCGAGGGCCACGCATACTTGGGCGCATGGACGGCCTGCACCACATCGAGCGCACAGACGGCATGGACAGCCGCAGCGAAGACGGCACCCGCAACGGCGGGGGAGCCGACCGCATCGAGCGCATCGATCCCCTCGACCGCACCGATCCCCTCGACCACATCGATGGGATCGGTGATTCCCGCAAGGCACTCGGCGGCTTTCTGCGCGCCCGCCGGGGACGCGTCGCGCCGGAGCAGGTCGGTCTCGTCGGCGGCCGTCGCCGGCGGGTGCACGGGCTGCGGCGCGAGGAGCTGGCCCAGCTCGCCGGAATCAGCGTGGACTACTACGTGCGCCTCGAACAGGGTCGGGCCACCCAGCCGTCCCCCGAGGTGCTCGACGCGCTCGCCGGGGCACTCGGCCTCGACACCGCCGAGCGCAGGCACCTCGCCACCCTGGCCGGCGCGCGGCGCGACCCCGCGCCCAGGGCCCGGGTGAGCCCCCTGCTGCAGCGGCTCCTGGACGGCATGGCCCGCTTCCCGGCCTTCGTGACGAACCACTGTCTCGACGTGGTGGCCTGGAACAGCCTGGGCGCCGAATTGATGGGCGGCCTGGCCGCCCCGGCCCGCCGCGACCGGAACAACGCCCGGTACCTCTTCCTCGACCCCGCGGCCCGGACCGTCCACCCCGAGTGGGAGGACCGGGCGAGAGAGGCGGTGGGGCAGCTGCAGGTATCCGCGGGACGTTACCCCGGTGACGCGGAACTGACCGCGCTCATCGCCGAACTGTCCGCACACAGCGCCGAGTTCCGGCGGATCTGGGCCACCGGCGAGGTCGTGATGTGCGCGGCGGGACGCAAGCGGCTGCGGCATCCGGAGGCCGGGCTGCTCACCCTGGACTACGAGACGCTGCATGTGCCGGCCGTGCCGGGCGAGATGGGCCTGGTCGTGCACGTGTTCAGTGCCGAGGAGGACAGCCGGGAGGCGGCTTCCCTCGCCCGACTGGCGATGACCGCACCCCACGGAGGCGGCTGACCCGCGAGCCCTGGACGACCGCCAGGGCTCCTTTCCGCCAGGGCTCCTTTCGGACGGCCCGCCGTCATGCGGTCGGCCCGCTGCCGTGCGCCGACTATCAGGCGATTTGCTCCATTTCTTCCACCTATCCCCTTTCTTTCTCGACTGATCACTTCAGCGGCAACCCCTGCCCAGCACGACGCGAGCCGCCATGGCAAGGGGGCGCAGGTGTGACATCGGGCCGGCGGCGGAAGCCTTGACGGCTACTGACTCGGAAGTAACCATTCCGCTTACGGTTCGGCATTGTCGACCGCAGTTCGGGCAGTGGCTCGATCCGAGAAAGGTCCCACCATGCGTCTGCGCTCCCGCCTCCGGTTTGTCACCGCCGCCACAGCGGCCGTGGCCCTCGGCTTCCTGGGCTTCACCGCCACCGCCCACGCCGATGTCACCGACATCCCTCCGGCGGGCGCCAACGACTGGTCGTGCAAGCCCAGCTCGGCACACCCCGAGCCGGTCGTCCTGGTCAACGGCACGTTCAAGACCATGGCCGAGAACTGGGCCACGCTCTCACCGAACCTCGCCAGCGCCGGCTACTGCGTGTTCGCCTTCAATTACGGGCATGCCGCGACCGACCCCATCCCCGACTCGGCGTCCGAGCTGCGTGACTTCGTGAACGCCGTACTCGGATCGACCGGCGCGAACAAGGTCGACCTCGTCGGCCACAGCCAGGGCGGGATGATGCCGCGCTACTACATCAAGTTCCTCGGCGGCGCGAAGAAGGTGGACGACCTCGTCGGCATCGTGCCGTCCCACCACGGCACCTCGAACCCGTTGGCCCTCGTGGCCGGAGCCACCGTCTGTCCCGCCTGTGTGGACCAGACCACCGGCTCCGACCTGCTCAAGAAGCTCAACGCCGACCCCGAGGCACCCGCAGGCCCCGACTACACGCAGCTCGCCACCAGGTACGACGAGGTCGTGATCCCCTACACCAGCTCGTTCCTGAGCGGTCCGGCAGCCCATGTCACCAACGTCCTCCTCCAGGACAGGTGCCCGCTCGACACGACCGAGCACGACCAGGCCACCAAGGACCCCGTCGTCGCCCAGTGGGTGAAGCACGCCCTGGACCGGCAGGGCCCGGCCGACCCTGGCTTCCAGCCCCACTGCGTCGCCTGAGCGCAGCGGCTCAGACCTTGGGCCGACGCACCCGGCCACCCCGGTCCCCGTTGTGGCGCTGCAGGCCGACGAACAGCGCCCAGAACAAGAGCGCGGCCGTCACCGGACCACCCGCCCAGATGACGAGCCCTGCGCCGATGTTCGCGCCGATGACCCCCGCGGTGAGCACCCGCCAACCCGCGCCGACGATCAGCCCGGCCACGATCAGCGGCAGAAGCACCATCCACCGGACGCGGTCGAAGGCCTCGCTGCGCGAGGCACGCGCCAGCAGCGTCGCGGTGAGGACTGCCAACACCAGAGACATGACGCCGAGGGAAGTCTCCAGGCTCTCGGCGAGGGGCAGCGGCTGGACGGCATGGTCGAGTTCGGACGGCGGGTGGCCGGCTGCGTCCTGCCGCCCCATCAGGCCCCAGGTGGCAACCGGCACGGCCGCCACTAAGACCGCGGAGGCGGCAGTGTGCAGTTTGTGCATTCTCATACGCGCATGGTGTCCGCACCGCGTCGGACGGGTCATGAGTACGCGTACCTAGATGCGTCGTACCTGGGGCGTGCCCGATGGGCCA
Source organism: Streptomyces sp. NPDC033270 (assembly GCF_055576575.1). NCBI lineage: Bacteria > Bacillati > Actinomycetota > Actinomycetes > Kitasatosporales > Streptomycetaceae > Streptomyces > Streptomyces sp. NPDC033270. Next base: position 33,496 of record NZ_JBVIRA010000017.1, on the reverse strand, counting down.
GGGGGCGTGTCCGATGGGTCAGGGTCGGACAGGCCCTGGACCCGTCGGTCCCCGGTTGGCCCGACCGCGATACCAGGCGTGCCGGAGAGGAGCTCCTGGCCTCCCGGGTACCTCAGATCGACCCGGATCGACCGCTCGAAGAGGAAGTCCACCTCGACGAGCCGGGCGGCCTCTGCCAGCCGCCCCGGCAGCTGCGACGCGAGCAGAGGATCCTTCGGCACACCACAGCGCGTGTAGCGGTCGTCGTACTCCTCGTCCCAGGTAAAGAGGTAGGGGCCCCGGCCCAATGCGACAGCGCAGTGCGTCTCGGGGCACTCCTCGGGGTCGTCATGGCAGACCTGGTCGAACCACTCCGGGTGCCGTGCCCGCGCCTCGGCGGTGGCACCGTTCATGGCCGACTCCCGGGTGTGGGCCGCAGCCGGGACGGGCCCGAAAGCGGACGAGAACATGCCCACCCGGCCGGCCAAGTCCACCGCCCACCAATGGAACTGGAGGCCCCAGCAGGGGTGCACGAAGGGGCTCGATCCTGTCACGGCGCCCAGCCTACGGGGGGCAGACGCGCACCGCGACGGTGGAGAGCTGTGGTGTGATGGCGCGGTGAGCCGCGCCGCAGAAGAGACCAACCGCCGCATGCTCCGGGCGCGGGACGCGATGGACCGGGCCTACGCGCAGCCGCTGGACGTCCCGGCGCTGGCCCGGATCGCCCATGTGTCCCAGGCGCACTTCACGCGCACCTTCCGGGCCACGTTCGGCGAGACGCCGCACCGCTACCTTCAGCGCCGCCGTGTCGAGCGTGCGATGTTCCTGCTGCGGGAGACCGACCGCAGTGTGACGGACATCTGCTTCGACGTCGGCTTCGGCAGCCCGGGAACCTTCAGCCGCACGTTCCGCGACATCGTCGGCCGGTCGCCGCGGGCGTACCGCAAAGAGGCGACGGCCCTGGGTGTGCCGACGTGCTTCACGATGGCGTGGACGCGGCCGAGCGCTTGACCGCCCGCTCGGACCTGACCGCCCGCTCGGACCCCGCAGAGCGTCCTCGACCCCTCGCTGCGCGCCGGCGTGGACCTGCCGCACTACCTGCCGCGAGGGCGTCTGCGGAATGCGCCGAGCGAAGCTGACGAAGGGAACGAAGGGTCCGGTGCGCCTCCACCCTCGACTTCGATCAGGGCTGACGGAAGACGGTGTCGCCCATCCGGCAGGGTAGTGGTGCTCTTCTTAGTGGTGCTCTTCCAGGACGAAGGCGTCCTTGCCGATCATCATGACCTCGCCCGGCCGCATCTGCAGCACACCACTTCCCTCCTGGCGTACGCCGATGCCCTTGGGCATGCCGGCGCTGCTGAAAAGGACCACGAACAATGCCAGCACGAGCGTGGTCGCCGCGATGATGTCCGTCCTGTGTGGCAACGCGTGCCCCCCGATTCCTTGCCTTGATGTCGTGACGACCCTAGTGGACCTTGGCGCCCCGACTGACACGGGGCCGTACCCCGCGGTCAGGCACGGCGCCCTCGGGCCGGCTCTCAGGGTTTAGCCGGCCGGCCCAGGCAGCCAATTCAGCCAATTCCGGTAACGGACTGCGCTGTTCCGTCTTTTGGGCGCGTATCCGGCAGTGGGGCGAGAGGGGGGAGTGAGTGGGGGCAGTGTGTGGTCTGCCGGGTTACGGCAGACTTCGCGTGCCCCCGCTTGTCCGTCGCCTGCTGTTGTTCTTTCTGCCGTTGTCCGCTGGGCTCGGGCTCGGGTCGTCACGAGCTGTGCGGGTTGTCGTTACAGGCAGAGGAGGACGATGAGTCCGCTGCAGTCGTCGCCGCCGTCGTTGCCGCCGTGTCCGCCGCCTTTGTGTCCGCCGCCGTGGTTGCCCTGGCCCCAGGTGTTGCCCCAGCCGTCGTCGTGGTCGCCGGCTGGGCTCGACTTGGAGGCGGTGGCGCCGTGGGGGGCGGGTGTCACGGCTGCGGCGGAGGTGGTGGTGGCCGCTGTGGCGGCGAGAGCGAGGCCCAGGGCGGCGCCGGCCGTGAATATTCGCGCTACGGCTTTCTTCGGGCGATTCGTCTGAGTAGTGTTCATGAATTCACCATGCACGCCCTCGTGGGTACCTTCGCCCCGGGTGCAGCTGATCGAGTGAACCACAGGTAGTCCGGCGAATCGGCCTCGGGCGAACCGGTCATCCGGCGATTCGGCCCTCCAGCGATTCGGGTTTTGAAGGAACCCGGAATTGGCTTTTCGAAGAACCACTCTGTTTGCTTTTTCGCCGCGCGTTTGCCGCTGGCCTTGGTCCGATGGGCGGGAAGGGGCGGCCGGGAGCGCGTGGTCGGCACTCACGCGTGCATCCAGCACTCTCTCTCACTCTTGCTGTCGGCTGAGCGTGGTTGCCGACAGGCGCCGAGGGCCGGTATTCGTCAGGGTGGAGGCATGACTCCCACGCCGCGGCCCTGCTCCGTGATTCCTCAGCTGTCCCCGCTGTCCCCGCTGTCTTCGCCGGTCTTGGTCGGCCCTGCTGTCTCGTGCCTGCTGTCCGCTGCCGCCGGTCCCCGGTGGGGGCGGGCTGTTGCGCGTCGATGGACGTGAGATGGTCACAGTGCCGAACCGACGTCTGGGCGTCGGGCTCCTGCATTACGCCGACAGGTCGCCCGACCACATCGCGTTGTCCCTGGGAAGGCGCGAGTACACCTACGACGAGGTCGTCGACACTGCCCGTCGGTGGGCGGCCGCGATCGTCGAGGCGGCCGGGCCCCGGCCGCGGCGTGTCGGTGTCCTGGCCGCACGCAGCCAGGCTGCGTACGTGGGGGTGGCTGCCGCGCTGTTCGCCGGAGCGGCCTTCGTCCCCTTGAGCGGTCAACTCCCGCTGCGGCGCACCCGCACCATGATCGAACGATCCGCTCTCGATGCGCTGATCGTCGATGCGGCGTCGTTGCCGCAACTGCCCCAGCTGCTCGACGGCCTGCCGCACCGTCCGGTGGTGCTGCTGCCCGACAGCGCACCCACCGGCCTGGGGGACTTCGGCGGCGGCCGGGTCCTGCACGCCGCTGATCTCGCGGCTGCCACCGCGCTGGAGCAACTGCCCGAGCCCGGCCCCGACGAGGCGGCGTATGTGCTGTTCACCTCGGGCAGTACCGGTGAGCCCAAGGCGGTGCCCATCACCCACGCCAACATCCGCTCCTTCCTCACGGCCAACCAGGACCGCTACCGGATCACGTGCCAGGACCGGCTGACGCAGATCGGTGAGCAGACCTTCGACCTGTCGGTCTTCGACCTGTTCATGGCCTGGGAGAACGGGGCGCGGGTCTGCGTCATGGACCCCGAGGAGCTGCTGTGGCCCTTCGCCTACCTGGAACGCCAGCAGATCACCGTGTGGTTCTCGGTGCCCTCGGTGGCCGCGGCGCTGCGCAGGCACGGCGTGCTCACGCCCGGTTCGATGCCCACGTTGCGCTGGAGCCTGTTCTGCGGTGAGGCGTTGCCCCGAGCGACCGCCGAAGCCTGGCAGGCCGCCGCGCCCGCATCGATCGTGGAGAACCTCTACGGCCCGACCGAACTGACCATCGCCTGCACGGCCTACCGCTGGGACCCGCACACCAGCCCCGCGCAGTGCGTGCACGACAACGTCCCCATCGGCCGGCCCTACCCCGGCCTGCGCACGCTGATCGTGGACGAGGAACTGACCCCGGTCGCGGACGGCGCCACCGGCGAACTGTGCGTGGCCGGCCCCCAGACCACCCCCGGCTACTGGCAGGCACCCCAACTGAACGCCGAGCGCTTCTTCGAACGCGACGGCCACAGGTACTACCGCACGGGCGATCTGGTGCGTACCCACCACGGCCAGCTGGTCTGCATCGGCCGCAACGACCACCAGGTCAAGATCGACGGCTACCGGATCGAACTGGGCGAGATCGAGGCGGTGCTGCGTCGGGCGGGAGCGGTGGAGGCGGTGTGCTTGGTGTGGCCGGACGCGACGACGATCACCGCCGTGCTGTCCGGTGCGGCGGACCCGGCCGCCGTGACCGAGGCATCCACCCGCAGCCTGCCGCCCTACATGCTGCCCGCGTCCGTACACACCATCGAGACCATGCCGCTGAACACCAACGGCAAGGTGGACCGCACCGCACTGCGCCGCTGGCTCGACGACCGGGCCAAAGCCCCCGCCCCGGCCCCCTCCCCAGCCACCTGAACCCCGAGGGCCGGGTGTGACGCGTGGGTCTGCGCACGGATGGTGGTGACGAAGATGCAGACGTTGCGGCGGGCCAGGGCCCCCGCTGTCCATGCCCCACCTTCCACTCTCCCCCCGGCGGGAGACTCAAGCTCCCTCCTTTTCGTGCCCGGCCCCTCACCCCGACCCGGGCGCTCCCCTCGCGCCCCGAGCCTGCTTCTCGGACGTCGGCGGCACGCACCGCCATGCCAGACCCGCGGCCGCTGCGTAGGCGAACGCGCCGGCGGCCATACTGACGCGCAGGCCCTGACCGTAATCGTCGGCGGTGGCCAGCAGGGTGCCGCCCAGGGCCACGCCGGTGGAACTGCCGACCTGCCGGGCGGTGTTGAACAGGGCCGAAGCGGTCCCCGAATACGCCGCGGACGCGGCACCCATCACCGTGGAGGTGGAGCCGGTCAACGCGAAGGAGGTACCGAACCCCGCCGCCATCATGGGCGCGATGAGCAGCGGGTAGGCGGGATCGTCCCCGGCCGCGGCCCAGCCGGCCAGCCCGCACGCCGCCAGCAGCATGCCGGCGACCACCAACGGCCGATCCCCGGTACGGCGGGCCAGCCGTCCCGACAGCACGGAGGCGAACATCGTCATCGCCACCGCGGGGAACAGCGCCACCCCGGTCCCCAGCGCGCTGAAGCCACGCTGATGCTGGAAGTACAGGCTGGCGGTGAACACCATGCCGTAGAAACCGAAATTGAACAGCAAACCGATAACGGCGCCGCCGCCCATGGCACGCGAACGCAGCAGGCTCGGCGCGACGGCGGGGGAGCGGGCGAGGTGCTCGCGCACCACGAACCCCGCGGCGGCCAGCACCGACACACCCAGCCCGGCCAGGACCGCCGGATCGGACCAACCACGTCGCCCCGCCTCGTTCAGCGCCGCCGTGAGCAACGCCACCGCCGCCACGACCGCGCACTGCGCCGGCCAGTCCACGGCCCGCGACACCAGCCGGGCCGAGGGCGCCACATGCCGCAGCGTCAGCACCAGGCAGGCGATACCGATCGGCAGATTGATCAGGAACACCCACCGCCACCCCACCGTGGAGACCAGCAGCCCGCCCAGCAACGGCCCGGCCGAAGCCGCGATGCCGGCCATCGCCCCCCACAGCCCGAAGGCCCGCGAACGAGCCGCCCCAGCCGGATACGCCTGCTGGAGCAGCGCCAGCGAACCGGGCACGATCAACGCCGCGCCCAGCCCCTCCACGCCACGGGCAGCGATCAGCAACAGCTCATTCGAGGCCAACGCGCACGCGGCGGAGGACAGGGTGAACACCGCCACCCCGACGCAAAAGACCCTGCGGTTGCCCCACCGGTCGCCCAACGCGCCGCCCATCAGCAGGAACCCGGCGAAGACCAGGGTGTAGCCGTCGGTGATCCACTGGATGCCGGTGACCGAGACCGACATCTCCCGGCCGATGACCGGCGCCGCGACGTTGATGACCGTCACGTCCAGGATCACCATGAAGTACCCGGCACACACGGCCAGCAGCGGAACCAGGGACCGCCCGCCGGATCCCGCCCCCGACCGCCCAGGGGAGGCGGACGGGCCACCACCAGCCGGCTCCGCGAACGCCACGGCCTCAACTCCCTCCCGTGCACCAGCACCCAGCAGCAACGATCACCATAGGGTGCCAAACGGCAGATACGGCGCAAAGGGTCCCGCGCCGCCCCGCAGCGGGCCCGAAGCCTGCATGCACCTGACGCTCGGCCACCCTCCGAAGCAGAGCGCTAGAACGAGATCGTCCAGAACGTGATGATCGACGCGGCGTGCGCCTACATCCATGTGGGCGATTCCAGCGCCCAGTCCATCGCACAGGCCACCACGGAGATCGCAATCCACGTAGATCACAACCCACGTAGATGGGAAGACGCCCCTGGCGCAGCCACCTCAACGCCTGCCTGCTGCCGAACGGGTGCCGCTGTGCAACCAGTTGGGGCCCCCGGCGGTCATCGATGGTGATACACCAAGCCCAGAACAGGGGAACCCGCCATGCGCGCTCGTTCGCTTCTCGTGGCCCCGGCCGCCGCTGCCGTCGCTCTCGCCACCCTCGCTCCCACAGCCGATGCGGCCACCGCAACCGCGACGCCGACACCGACCTGCAAAGAGTCCGCGGTGAGCGTGTCCGCGACCGCGACCCAGCGCCCCGAGGTGCTGCACATCAAGGTCACCAACAAGGCGGCCCGTGCCTGCGTCGTCGACCGGATCCCGACGGTCACCTTCGGGGACCTGGACGGCGCGGCACAGCCGGTACCGCCCACCCACAGCGCCCCCTACCGCCTCGCTGCGGGCGCCACCGCCCACGCCGCGGTGCGCACGGTCGACCCCGCCGGCGGCACGCGACCCCGGATCGTCGACTTCGTGACCGTGGCCGCCGACCCCTCCCACCGCGGCCGCACGATCGACGCGGACGCCCTAGGGCTGCCCCGGGGCGTACGGGTGTGGGAGCCGGTGACCACGTGGTGGCAACCGTCCTGGGCCCAGGCCGACACCGCGCTCAAGGCCGCGACGCACTGAGTGTGTGCGGGCGCCGACCGGTAAGGCCCGTGATCCGGTCCGTGCTCGAGCGGTCCGCCCGCTGCCACACGTGCGCCGGTCCGGACGAGGGACCTTCAACAGCTCCCGAACGCGTTGTCAATGCGCTGCGCGCGCCCAGTCTCCATTGGCCGATTCGACGCCAACCAGAAGATCCCGCCAGTCTTGTTGCGCATAGCCCACGGCTTTTGTGAATCGATCGGCATCGCCGCGGCTGTACAGAACAACGGCCGCGGCGACCCTCTCCTCGACTATGGGACCGCCGTACCCGACAGACTTGACGACTCCCTCAAGCAGCTGCGCAACGGTCGCCCCCTCATCCTGGGGAGTTCCCGTTCGATGCGGCGGATGATTCTCGCCGAAAGTGCCACGACGCTCCCTGTGGAATCGAAGTGGAATCGAAAAGTGCGAGCTCTGCTTCGACTTCGATGGCCAGCGCGGCAAGATCCACCGCGCCAGGCGTCGCGCAGCGGGCTCCGACCACCCGGACGAAAAGCGCAACACCTCGCACACGGCAGCTCACGCCCCGCACGACAGCCACCAGGCCGTACTGACCTGCCCTCGCAGGAGGCCTCCGTACCCGCCTCCCGCCACTTCGCGGAAGATCTCCTCAGCAGCTGGGGCGTCGGCGAGGGGGGCGCGACTCCGCCGCCCTGATCGTCGACGAGCTGGCCTCCAACGCCATCCAGTACGGTCACGCCCTGATGCCCCTGCTCCTCGCCCTGGACGCCGGCGGGCTGCTGATCACCCTGACCGACTCCGGCGCCGTGGTCCAGCACACCAACCAGGTCACCCGAGCCGCAGGCGTAATCGCCGACACCGTAATCGACCTCGTCGGAGCCATCGGACGAGCAGTCCTGGACCAGCCCATGCCCGCCCGCCGCCTGTGCGTCAGCCTCCGCGCCGTCAAACGCCCCCTGTCCCGCTACGCGTACAAGAGCCTGCGCGTCGGCCGACGCGGCTACAAAGCCACCATCGAGGATGTGGTGGCAGGCGGTACCAAGTCAGCGGCGGTCATGACGTCCCGGTAGGCCTCGTGTCCGGGGGGTAGAACTGACGCACCCAACGGCGGTATTGGCCGATGGCGCTCTCCTCAGGGGCGAGCCGGGGGTTTGGCTCGTAGCGCTTCCAGTTCCAGATCCTGGCATCCTGGCGCATCTGGTGGGCGATGGTCTGCACGAGCGCTTGCCCCGCCACCGCGGACAAGGACATGGAGGCGGCCTTCCGGAGCCGGGAGGGATTCGCGCGCGAAGCGGCCTCTGTCACGACGGCTACACGCAAGTGCGTCTGCCATGGTCCGACCGGGGTCGCCATAAGCACTACCCCCAACGTCATTCCGACCTGGCGCAGCGTCACCTCCCCCGACGCCAGGCCAGGGCCGGACAGGACCACGCCCTGCTCCACCGTGATGGTCGCCAAGCGGACGGACAGCTTGATGGCCGCGCTGAAGGAGATGCGCAGCAACGGCCCTTCCTCTATCGGTGGGGTTACCTCACGAAGGGCAACGTTGTGCACGATCGGCTGATGCTGGTAGTCGACGAAGCTCTCCATGACCTCCTGTGGGTGCGAGGTCAGGAGCGTGCTCCAGGAAGCGGCGGGCGCGAACCTGTCATCAGGTATCTCTGAAGGCTCCCAGGCAGGCGGTGCGCCATCATGGCCGTGCCACACATAGATGATCTTGCCCCGCTCGCGCACGGTGAACTGCGCCAGCGTCGTCCGGGGCGGGGCTCCGCCTGGGACCTTGGCGCAGGATCCCTCGACGTCGAAGGCGAAGCGGTGGAACGGGCAGACCAGATGCTCGCCATCAACTACCCCTCCGGCGCCGAGGTGGGCGCCCAGGTGGGGGCAGTGGGCATTTACGACCCGCAGGACGCCGCCCCTGGTGCGGTAGAGGACAACATCGCGGCCCATGAAGCGCCGGTTCACCACCGCGCCGGCCGGCACCTCACGGGACAGCGCCAGGCAGAACCATCCCGACGGGTACGGCAGCGGCACCCGGTCTCCCTCTCCCATGGCAAGGTCAGTCCGCAACGGAACGGCTCCCGGCCGCACTCGATGTCGGAGCCTAGCCAGCGATTGCCTGTTCAAGGTCTTCCTCCTCGTCCCTTTGCTCACGGCCGCCACCTGAGCGGCCCCTGCGTCAGTAGCGACTGGACCGCTCCTGACGGCGATCACCGCGCCGACCTGTCCCTGCAGTGTCAGTAGTCGCATGTCCAGCGGGGTGCGCCCGGCGCAGGAGCGGTACTCACCAGGTCGTCGAAGTGGTACCGCTTGGGGGCGTACTCCCGGATGCGGTGCGCGCAGGCGAGCCCGGTGAGGGCTTGTATCGCCGCCAGGGTCGGCACGTTGGCCAGTTGGCCCGCGTCGGCGGCGGTGATGTCGCGTATCCGGTGCGCGCCGAGAACGCGGAACATGCGCGCCTCGGCGCTCGCAAGACGCTCGTAGGACCACGAGAAGGCCGCCCGGATGTCGCCCGAGGCCCGGCCGCCGCACAGCACGTTGAGCCGATTCTGCTCCTCTGCAGTTCCTCGGCCAGGTGACGCAGCGGGACCATGGGTCTTGCGACCGCTCGCGTGGCCGCTGTCACCAGCGCCAGTGGCAGCCGTGCGCACGCCTCGGTCACCTCTGAGAGGGCGGCACTGTCGATGTCGCCGGCGGTCAGCCGGCTCGCGAGCAGGGCCTTCGCCTCGGCCCGGGAGGGCACGGCCAGGGTGGTCAGGTGGGCGCCGTGCGAGGTCACCAGGCCGGTGAGCTTGCGGCGGCTGGTGATGATGACCATGCATTGCGGGGTAGCCGGGATCAGGGGCTGCACCTGTGCGCTGTCATGTGCGTGGTCCATCAGGATGAGTATTCGCCGCTGCGCGAGGGCGGTCCGGTACAAGTTGGCATCTGCTGCCAGGGTCATCGTGTCCGGCTCCGGCAACGAGATCAGCGGGGCGCGGGCGGACCGGATCGCGTGCTGAATGCTCACCGAGTCGGTCGCTGGGCTGAAGGCACCCAGGTCTATGTGCAGTTGTCCATCGGAGAAGCGGTCAGCGATCTTATGGGCGAAGTGGAGGGCGAAGGCCGTCTTGCCGATTCCCGGGGGGCCGCACACCACGGAAACCACCGGGGACAAGCCGACCGGCGACATCTCGTTCGCCACGTCGGTGAGCACCCTGAGCTCGGCCTCGCGCCCGATGAAGTGCCGGGGCTCAGCGGGGAGTTGGTGGGGAACGCCGACCGGCGGCCGCGGGACGTCGTGCCACTGCGGGCGCGGCTCGCGCGCGGCGTCGGCGTGGACCCGCTGGGGCGGGACAGACAGTGCCGGGGACGGCATCGGGCCGCCCGCCAGGATGCGCTGCTGGAGGTGCTGCAGTGGGCCGCCGGGATCGATGCCGTAATCCTCGGCAAGAAGCCGGCGCGCCCGGGTGAACGTGTCCAGCGCCTCCGCCCGCCTGCCGCACCGGTACAAGGCGAGTATGAGCTGCTCCCATCGTCGCTCCCGCAGGGGCTGCGCGGTGGTGAGTGATATCAGGAACGGCAGCAGTTCATGGTGCTGGCCAAGGGCCGGCCGCGCGTCTACCAGCGACTCCTGGACCGCGTGGCGGTGCTCAAGCAGTTCCGAGATGACCGGCTGCATGATCGGCGTGGCCGGGATGTCGGCCAGCGGCGGGTCGCCCCAGGTGTCCAGGGCGCGTGGGAAGAACCGGGCGGCGCCGTCGGCGTCGCCCAACAGCTGGGCCGCCCGCGCCTGCCGGGCCAGGCTCTTGCGCAGGCCGTAGAGGTTGCTCCGCAGCGCGCCACCTGGATCGCTGGGCAGGTCAGCGCCCCACCACGCGTCAGCAAGATATTTTTTACTCACGCGGCGCTCGCTGTTAAGTAAGAGGATGCACAAGGTGCTCCGCTGGCGGGGTCTCATAATTGCCAAGGGATCGCCGTTCGCGAAACGCACCGTAACTGACCCAAGGAGTGCGAACTGCACTTCCGCCCCCGTCTGAGTATCAGTTCTCGCCAACATGAAGCCATGAAGCGTCTCGCTTCCCGGACGCACTGTACTATTCGATCATTATTTTGGCGGTTGCCGTCAAGACCCCACGGCGGTTCTGTTCGGAGTGGCCAGTACCACGTTTTGGGATCCGTATGTGATCTTTGTCAGCAAGTTGTCACCAGGAGAGTCCCGTGCCGGCACTCGCCTACGCTCCCGGAGTGAGCCCCGGGCTGGATGATTGACCGAGCTCATCCGATAAAAGCGGGGGCTACCAGCGAGTTCACGCTGCAATCACGCTTGGATCACACCCCTTTCGCGAGCATGCCGATAATCTGGCTGCCGCGAAAGGCGCTCATTTGTGTCACATCAATAAAACACTCAATCATTCGTTATCGGCCCTTTTTCAAATGGGCTTGAGTTATTTGACGCACCTGAGAGGATCGCATGCGCAACGTGCTTGCACGCAAGAGGACCACCGCAGATCCCAGCGAGACCGTTCCTGTAGCGCCTGGAGGCCTCCCGGTCGTGGGGCATGCGGTGAAGGCACTCCGTGATCCAAGGGGATTCCTGCGTTCGCTGCCCGCCGACGGCGACATGATGCGCGTCAACGTCGGCCCGCTTAAAGCGGTGATGGTCTGTGACCCGGAGCTGATCTCCCAGATACTTCTCAACGATCGCACCTACGACAAGGGCGGTCTGCTGTTCGACAAGGCCAGGGAGGTATTCGGCGACGGTCTGGTGACCTGCCCGCATGCCATGCACCGACGGGAGCGCCGGCTGGTTCAGCCTGCGTTCCACCGCAGCCGACTTCCCGGCTACGCCCAGGCCATGACCGAGGGGACAACTCTGCGGACCAGCCCGTGGCGTGATGGTCAGGTCCTGGACATGCCGGCGGAAATGCTCAGCCTGACGATGCATAACATGTTGCAGACGATGCTCGGCGGGATGGTGTCCCCAGAGGACCTGCGTCAGACGGTCAGCGACGCCATCGAGGTGCTCCACGCGACGTACCGGCAGACATTCAGCCCGGCGGTGCTGAACCGGATTCCGACCCCCGGCAACCGGCGCTATCAGCGGGCTGTGTCCGGACTCCACAACACCGTGACCGACATTATCGCCAAGGCCCAGGTGGACCCGGAGGACCATGGGGATCTGCTCTCGGCGCTCCTGACAGCGCGCGATCCAGGCAACCCCGATGACCCGGCCGACGGCAGCCAGAGCGAGCGTCTGAGCAGCGCCGAACTCCGCAACGAGGTCCTGACCTTCCTGGTGGCAGGTTCGGAGACAACGGCGATTGCCTTGTCGTGGGCGCTGTACCTTATCGCCTGCAATCCGGATATCGAGGAGCGGCTGTTGGCCGAGACCGATCGCGTCCTGGACGGCAGGCCGGTCTCCCTCGACCACCTGCCCGACCTGAACATCGCTCACCAGATCATCACCGAGACGCTGCGGCTCTACCCGCCGGCTGGGATGCTATGGACCAGGCTCGTCACAGCAAACACCCGCCTGGGCGGCTATGACATCCCGGCCGGGACGACCATCGCGTACAGCTCTTACGCTGTGCACCGCCAAGCGCGCTTCTATGCGGACCCTGACGTCTTCAATCCCGACCGCTGGGACGCCGAAATGCTGCATTCGGCGCCGCGCAATAAGGCCTATCTCCCCTTCGGTGGCGGTGCACGCAAATGCATCGGCGACCAGTTCGCCATCACTGAGGCTGTGCTGGCGCTTACGGAAATCGCCTCTCGCTGGCGCGTGGAAACCATTCCCGGACAGAAGCCTCCGGCCATCACTCCCTCAATGGGGCCACGTCATCTCAAGATGCGGCTGAGTGCCAGGACTGCATCGGGGCGCACATCATAGCGCGAGTGCACGGATCCCTTTGAGATAGGGCGGCAGGTTCTGCCGCCCAGGGAGATCAGCAAGCCGATCTCGCAGGTCGCCCGTGCCCTGGAGTGAGGAAGCCTCCAGGGTTTCCGGGGAATACCGACCCGATTCCGGCAACGCGACGGCGTTCCTTTTACGTGACGCGCCAGAAGGCCCGCGAGGACATTGTGCGGCGGATCGGGCTCCGCTAAATTCGGATCGTCTTCACTCTTTATCGGTTACTGGTCCCCCCACGGGGACCAGTACGAGTATCTGAGAATTACAGGCAGCCGCGTAAACAACTACGGGCTCCCCTGTCCGGAAACGCGAGCGGTCACGCATATGAAAAGCGCGTGCGGTCACGCGTGTGGAAAAAATACGTGAAAGGCAGGCGTAGTGATGGCGAGTCAGGAGCGAGACGGCATGAATGGTGCGAGGACTGCCGAGGGGCCGGGGGAGCCTGTTGCGGTGATCGGGGTGGGGCTCCGTCTCCCCGGGGGCATCACCACGTTGGGCGGGTTGTGGGAGGCCTTGGCCACTGGCCAGGATCTTGTGACGTCGGTACCCGGCGACCGGTTCAGAACCGATGATTTTGTTGTAAGTGATGGTGGGGTGCGACCGGGGAAGGCGTATACCGGGGCGGCCGGGATTTTCGGGGACGTGTGGGGGTTCGACCCGGAGTACTTTGGTATTTCGCCAAAGGAGGCAGGCCAGATCGATCCGCAGCAACGGCTGCTGCTGGAGTGCGCGGTGGAGGCCTTCGACGACGGGGGCATGGATCCGCGGCTGCTGGCGGGTTCGGACGTGGCGGTGGTGATGGGGCTGACCGTTCAGGACTACTGGGGTCTGCTGCTGCGACGTCCCGGGGTGATGAATTCGTTCGCCCCCACCGGTACGGGGGCGTTCAGTGCGGCGAACCGCCTGTCGTACCTCTTTGATTTCCATGGGCCGTCCCACACGGTGGACACAGCGTGTTCGTCGTCCTTGACGGCACTGCATCTGGCGGCTGAGACGGTCCGTTCGGGCCGTTGCGAGGCTGCATTGGCCGGCGGGGTGAATCTGGTGCTCGGCCCGGGCGGGCACGTCATCTCCAGCCAGGCGTCGATGCTCTCCCCGACCGGGCGTTGTCACTCGTTCTCGCAGGACGGCGATGGCTTCGTCCGGTCGGAGGGCGCGGGGGTGGTGCTCTTGAAGACACTGAGCCGTGCTCTGGCCGATGGTGACCGGGTACACGCGGTGATCAGGTCTTCGGTGGTCAATTCCGACGGGCGGACTTTGGGGATGTCCATGCCGGGTGCGGATGCGCAGGCGGCGATGTTGGAGCGTGCGTACGCCGAGGCCGGTGTGCGCGCTGACCAGGTGTCATACGTGGAGGCTCACGGGACGGGGACGGCGGCGGGCGACCCGACCGAGTGCGAGGCTTTGGGCCGGGTCCTGGGGCGGCGGCGCGGCGGGAAGCCGTTGCCGATCGGGTCAGTGAAGTCGAATCTGGGTCACCTTGAAGCGGCGGCCGGCATGGCGGGCCTGTTCAAGGCCATGCTGGTCCTGCGCGAGCAGCGGGTGCCCGCCACCTTGCACGCGGAACCGTTGAACCGGGCGATCGATTTCGGCGGGCTGGGGCTGGACCCGGTGACGGCGATGAAGCCGCTGGACGGTGGGGCCGGCGCGCGGCGTATCGCCGGGGTCAATTCGTTCGGTATCGGCGGCTCGAACGCGCACGTGGTGCTGGAGTTGCCGGATGCGCCGCCCGCCCCGGGCGTCACCGGGGAGGGGGCTGCGGGGACTGAGGACAGGCAGCCGGGTGTGGCCGTGCCGGTGGTGGTCACCGGCCGGACCGAGGCGGCGTTGCGGGAGGCGGCGCTGACGATGGCCTCCCACCTGGAAGGCATTGACGAATCCGCCCTGGTGGATGTCGGGTTCACCACGACGCGGCGTCGCGAGCGCCGTGAGTTGAGCACGGCCGTGCTGGCCTCCAGCGGCGCAGCGGCCGCGCAAGCACTGCGGGAGACGGCGGAAAAGGGCGCGTCGGATGAGGCGGCAACGGCCGTCAGCATGGCCCGGGGCCGTGTCGGGTTCGTTTTCAGCGGGAACGGCACCCAGTGGCCGAAGATGGGCGCGGAGTTGCTGGGGCAGGACGCTGCCTTCACCGCCGAGGTTCGGGCTGTCAGCCGCGAACTGGAACCGCTGCTGGGCTGGTCGGTCGAGGCGGAAATGGCGGAGCCGGACACCGGGCGGTGGGCGCTGACAGAGGTGGCGCAGCCGATGCTGTTCGCCCTGCAGGCCGGATTGGTCATGTCGCTGCGCGAGCGGGGGGTGCGACCGCACGGGGTCGTCGGTCATAGCGTCGGTGAGGTCGCGGCCGCCTACTGCGCCGGAATTCTGGATCGTCCCCAGGCATGTCGCGTGATCGCGCACCGTAGCCTCGCGCAGGCGCCCACCTTCGGGACCGGGCGGATGGCGGCGTTGGCGCTGTCGCCTGCGCAGGCTCAGCAGTTGCTCGATGAGATGGGGGCGAGCGACCGTGTGGTGATCGCGGCTGTGAACTCGGGCAATGACGTCACCCTGGCCGGGGACAGCCAGACATTGGAGGCTGTCGAGGATCGCTGTGTTCGCGACAGTGTGTCCTTTCGGTTCCTGCGCTTGGACTACCCCTTCCACAGCCCGGCCATGGATGTTGTCCGCGGCCCGCTGCTGGACGGCCTCGGAGAGCTTGAGGTGGGTCAGGGCGGGATCCCGCTGATCTCCACCGTCACCGGCCGCGCGCTCGCAGATCACGAGATGGACGCCGACTACTGGTGGCGCAACGTGCGGGAACCGGTCCAGTTCGCCGCGGGGGTCGCGGCGCTCATCGGTGAGGAGCATGGCTGTGACGTCCTGGTCGAAGTCGGCCCTCACCCGGCGCTCAGCGGCTACCTGCGCCGCATCGCCGTCGATGAGGGAGCGTCGGTGGAGGTGGCGTCGACGCTGACCCGGATCAGCGCCGGCCCACAGGCGCTGAGCGGCACCGTGCTGCACGCGGTCGCGGCTGGGGCGCAGCTGGACTGGGATCGGTTCTTCCCCCAGGGCGGTCGCGTCGTGGATGTCCCGGCCTACTCGTGGCAACGCCAGCGCTACCAGTTGGGAGACCCCTCGTGGTGGAGCGACCACGAGATAGCGCCGGCGCCGCAGCCGGTTCCGTCCAATCCGCTGCTGGGCCGGCGCCTGCTTGCGGGCGACCCGACGTGGGGGCGGGAGCAGAGCGCAGCCTGGATCGCTGATCACAAGATCGGTGACGCTGTCGTCATGCCGGGCACGGGCTTTCTCGACATGGCGCTGTCGGCGGCCCGCGAGGTGTCCGGCGGACCCGTGGAATTGCTCGACGTGTCCCTGGCCAGGTCGCTGGTCCTGCCCAGCGATCCCGGATCGGCTCCGGTACGCACCACCACCACCGTCCGTCCCGATGGGACCTTCGTCGTCGCCGGGCACACCGGTGCGGATATCGAGGCCGTCCAGCACGTGAACGGTCGGTGGCGCGGCTTGGCCGATGTCAGGCCTGCCCCGGTCGACGTGGCTGCTCTCGCCGGCCGCATCAGCGAACCCGTGGACGCGTCCGACCACTACCGGGCCTGCGCCGCGGTATCGCTCAACTACGGACCGGCATTCCGTACGCTGGCAACGCTGGCTGTCAAGGACAGCGAAGGGCTGGCGAGGCTTCATACAGATCAGTTCGCCGACGCTGAGCATCAGGCCCGTGTCGTGCTCCTCGACGGCTGCCTCCAAGCGATGCTGCCGCTGTCCGCCTGCGTCGTCTCCGGCTCCGCGGAATCTTATGTTCCGCACCTCCCGGTGTCGGTGGGAAGCGTCCGCGTCTGGGGTCCCCTGCCCGCCACCGTCATGGCGTACATGCGGCTGACGTCCGTCACCGAGACCGGCCTCATGGCTGACATCACCGTCTGTGACACCGACGGAACCGTCCTGCTCGACCTGGGGGACGTATACGCGCGGCGCATCGAGAACAGCGGTTCTCCTGCGCCCGAGCTCTACACCGAGGTGCTCAGGGCACGCCCGCGGATGACCGCGCTGCCCGGCACCGCCTCTCCGCTCCCTGCGCCTTCACGCGTCATCGATGAGTGCGGCCCGGTCGTCACCCGGCTCGATGACGCGTTCCGGGACCGTGGCTATGACGGCCACATGGAAAGGGCTCGGCAGCTGAGCGCGCACTACATGGCGGCTGCGGTGAGCAGCATCCTGCAGTCCGCGGTGGCACGAGGTGCGATCAAGGTCGACGGACCGGTCGGTGGGCAGGTCTTCAGCCTCGACGACCTGCGGAGCGCCGGCGTCAGGGAGAGCCTGTGCCCGTTGGTGGAGATGATGTTGGCGATCGCGGTCCGGCACGGACTGCTGACCGCTCGTGCCGACGGGGGCTGGTGCCAGAGCGGAACACCGGTGCCTGAGGAGCTTTTGCAGGCCAGGCTCAACGAATTCCCAGAGCTCATCGTGATGTGGCAGGCCGCTGCGTGGGTCGGGCGCAGCCTGTCCGGCGTCCTCACTGGTGAGGTGGAGGGGCTGGAGGTGCTGTTCGGCGCATCCGGTCCCATCGCGGCGCAGGTGTACAACCACGATCCGGGGCTCACGTACCTGTCCGACACGGCTGTGACATACCTCCGCGCCGCCCTGGCCGACTGGCCGGCCGACCGGCCCTTGCGGATTCTGGAGATCGGCGCCGGCACCGGGGGCTTCACCGCTCGCATCCTGCCCCACCTGCCGCCCGAGCGTACGCACTACGTGTACACCGACGTCTCCTCGGCGTTCTTCCCCAAGGCCGAGGCCCGGTTCGCCGCCTTCAACTTCCTCGAATACCAGGCCCTCGACCTGAGCGTTGATCCCACCGAGCAAGGGTTCGTAGCGGGATCCTTCGATCTCGTCGTCGCGAGCAATGCCCTGCACACAACGACCGACATCACTCAGGGGCTGCGCAACGCCGCCACGCTCCTGGACGACAACGGTCAGCTCGTCGCCCTTGAACTGCACACCAACTCCTACGTCGCGACATTGTTCGGCATCCTGGACTCCTTCTGGGATTCCACCGACACCGATCTGCGGCCGACCGGCGCGGCACTCACCCGCGACCAGTGGACGTCAGTGCTGGAGCAAGCGGGGTTCTCCACCAGCGCATTCCTGAGCGCACAGCCGGAACACGAGGGCATTCCCGCATCGGTCATCGCCGCGGTCCGTGCCACGGGCGCAAAACCTGACAGCACGCCGCGGGACGAGGACGCAGACGGCGCAAACCCCCCGTGCCTGCTGATCGCTGAGAGCGGGGACGGCTCCGCCGACGGCCTGGGCGACTTCGTGGCAGCCGCCCTGACCGCCACGGGAGCACGCGAGGTGGTGCTCTCGGATCTCCAGCCGCAGACGGACTGGGCGGCTCTGCTGCCGGCCGCGGGGCCGGTCGATATCGTCTTGATCGCCGACGACACCGAGCAGACGTCAGTCGAGCAGACGACCGCGCGTGCTGCCCATGCCTGCGCGCAGCTGAGTGCCCTGGCAACCGCCTGTGCGCAGGCCGGCGGAGATCTTCAGCCCACCCTGTGGCTGGTCGCGGGCACGACTGCCGACAGCCTGGACGCCCCGATGACACATACGGGCGCGGCCCTTTGGGGTGCTACCCGCACTCTGGCCAACGAACAGGCGCTGCTGACCGTCCGCCGGATCCGTGTCGTCAGCGGGACCGCGGAGTCGGCCCAGCAGGCGGCCGGCCACGTCGCGTACGAGATCACCCACCCCGATGCCGAAGACGAATGCGTGATCACTCCTCGTGGGCGCTTCGCCGTGCGGGTGCAGGCGCTGCCGGAAACCCGGCAGACACGCGCCCACGGCGCCACTGAGCAGTTTGCGCTGGCCGTCTACGGCGAAGCAGGCACCCCCCACAGGCTTGTCTGGCAGGACAGCAGCGTCCCCGCCCCAGGGCCGGGTGAGATCACCGTCCGCGTGCAGGCTGCGGCCCTCAACGGCCGTGACGCTCTCTTCGCCACAGGGCGCCTGCTCCCGCCCCGTGGCGCACGTCCGGGCGACGTCCACCTCGGCTGCGAAGGCGCGGGGATCGTGACCGCCGTCGGAGACGACGTCACCGACCTCCTCCCAGGAGACCGGGTTGCCGGTATCACGCACGGCGGCTGGCTGGCCTCGCACATCAACCTGCGCGCCGACCGGGTGGTAAAGCTCCCCGAGCAGGTCACCTTCGCCGCAGCGGCAACCCTTCTCATAGCTCAGCTGACCACGCACCATGTCCTGGGACACCTGGCCGGTCTGGGTCCTGACGCCAGCGTTCTCATCCTGGGTGGATCTGACGGGACTGGGCTGGCGGCTGTAGATTTCGCCCAGCGCGCCGGGAGCCGCGTCATCGTCGGCGCCCCCACGCCGGCTCTGCGCGCCTTGCTGGATCTTCCGGGGGTCGACCATGTGGTGGACTCGGGTGCTCCCGGCTTCGCCGAGGAGGTCCGGCACGTTGCCCAAGGCGGCGTCGACGTCGTCCTCAATCTCAGCTCCATCACTGCGGACCTGCGCCAGCGTGCGCTGGACCTCCTGGCGCCCGGGGGACACTTCTTCGACGTCGAACCGCTTGCCGCGCCATCATCGACGCCGCTGCACATGCCGCCCCTGGACCGCGACGCCACCGTTCACGCCATCGATGTCGTCGGCTGGTTCGAGGAACCCTCACTCACGGTAGACCGCTGCCTGCAGGACCTGCAGAAGGTAATCGACAGCGGCGAATACCGCCCAGTGCCCCACATGGTCTACCCGGCCGACAAGATCTACGAAGCCATGGACGGCGTCCTGGCTGGTCAGCTGGCCGGGAAGACGGTCATCGTCCTCGACGACGGGGTCTTGCTCGATCGCGCCCCCGAGGCGCCGGTGCTGGATGCCACGGCAACCTATCTGGTCGTCGGCGGCCTTGACGGCTTCGGAGCCGAGACCGCCCGGCACCTGGTCCGCCGGGGGGCGCGTCACCTCACGCTCGTCAGCCGACGTGGCACCGCACGCAACGAAAACGCCGCCGCCCTGGTCAGCAGCTTGAACGACCAGGGAGTCCAGGTGGACGCGCGCGCTGTCGACATCTCCGACCCGAAAACCGTCGACCAACTCTTCCGTGACCTTGACGCAAGCGGACGCCGGCTCGCCGGGGTGATCCACGCTGCCATGGTCCTCGACGACGACGAGGTCACCGACCTGTCCGTCGAGCGTTACCTGACCGTCCTGAACCCCAAACTCACCGGAGCGCTTCTCCTCGACTCCCACACCCGCCAACGCAACGTCGATTTCTTCGCCATGTACTCATCGTTCGCTGCGTTGCTGGGCAACAGGAGGCAAGCCTCGTATGCCGCCGCCAGCCTCACCCTGGAGAACATCGCGCACCAGCGCAGGCGCGACGGCCTGCCCGCCTCCGTCCTGCAGTTGGGCGCCATCTCCGACGCCGGATACGTGCTCCGCACCGGAATCACCTCGGTGATGAGCGATTACGGCATTCTTCCGATGACCTCGTCCCAAGCACTGGACCGCTTGGACATGCTGCTTCTCCACCCGGACACCACGGTCACCGCGGTCGTCGCCGAATCCCGGGGCCGTGAGCAAGCGCTCATGGCCTTCCTCCCCACGGTTACCGCGCCCCGTACGGCCACGCTGGTCCACACGCCGGATGCCGGCGCCGACGACAGCCTCCTGCCGCGCCTGCGGGCCGCTGCCACCGCAGAGGAAGCCCGCCCGATACTGCTTGAGGCCCTCACTTCCTGGCTGGCCTCGGGTCTGCACACCACACCCGATCGCGTCGACGTCAGCCGCCGCATCGATCAACTCGGCGCCGACTCCCTCACCGCCACCGAACTCATCGGTCACATTCGCCGCCACACCGGTTGCGCGATCCCCGCGCCCGAAGTCATGACCGCATCTCTCACCAGCATCGCCGCCACCGTCCTCCACCACCTACGGCCCGAGAGCCAGTCCTGACAAACCCCGCGTCAGGGTGCGTTAGAAATGGCCGCAACCCAGCACGTCATCAACGTCAATAGCTAAACCAGCTCTCCAGAAAACGGATTCGGCAGCTAGGCAGGCCGAATCCGTTTTCTGGATAACCTGGTGGGAGCAGCCCATACTCCTACTGGCTACGAACGGGCAGATATCCCGGGAGAGAACAGATGCCGCTCACGACAGCCCTCGCTTTTCCGCCGTTCAGCAACCCTTACCCTCCGGGGATCCTGCGCACGCTGGCTCACACGAACGCGAGCGTGGCCGCTGCCCTTGAGATAACAGACCAGAAGCTCGCGGAACTTGGCCAGCCACCCGTAACACGCAGACTCACCACCGAAGATTCTGGGCCGGCCCCCAGCCTGGAAGCGGAGTACGTCCATAACCTGGTTGCGGCAACGCTTGTCCCGTACTCCGTATATGTGTCACTAGATCTGAAGGTCAAGCCAGCCATCCTTCTCGGACACGGCGCAGGCTTCAATGTCGGTAGTGCAATAACGGACCTCATGTCCGTGGCAGAAACAATCGATGTTCTCATCACGGGCTTCCTCGAAGCCAACAGGCTTTCACTGCGGGGTGGAATGCTGGCCCTCGCCGTCAACCAGCAGACCGCTCGGGCGATGTGTCGGCAGATCTCAGAAGACGGCCTCCACGTCGGCATGATCAATGCCCCGAACCAAACGGTTGTATGCGGCCGATTCGACGACCTGGACCTACTGGAGAGTCACGCAGAACGCAAAGGGATCCCCTGCAGACGTCTCGCTGCCCTCCTCCCCATTCACACCCCTCTGTTCAAGCCGGCAGCCCTCCAGGCAATCCTTCGGCAAGAAGAACGAACCGTGCAGCCCGTACTACCCCCGCTCTACTTCACCACCGAATGCCGACCCATCGTCGAATCTGACACAGTCAGAAACGCGTCACTCGCCATCTGGACCAAACCCGCGAACCTCATCGAATCCATCACGGACCTTCAAGAGAACTTCGGTATCAACCACTTCATCGAAGTCAACACCACCCCGACACTCGCACCAATGATCATCCAAAACGTGCGCCCGGGCACACGAGTCGACGGCCCGCCACCCGGCATAACAGATGCGGCAGACGTACTCCCATTCCTCAACGGCGCTTGACCGCGCGCTCGCATGACGGCTCGTCAGTCTCTCTGGCGGGCCGTTCTGCGTTCCAGGCGAGCAGGTCGAGGGCGAACTGGACGATCTCGAGCCAGATCTGGTTCTGGGCGGCGTCGTGCCGGAGGTGTTGGTGCCGAAGCAGGTCAGCCGCATCCCGTCGGCGTCGGTGAAGCACAACTGGGCACCGGGGTACGGGCGTTCCTTGCGCACGATCAGCCGACGCCGCACGTGTGAAGTGCCTCACCACCGCAACGGCTACGCAGCAACGAGCTGCTGTATCGCCATAGTTGATAGCCTACGGCTATCAAGATCAGTCCGACATTATATTGGATGGCAGCTTGCTCCGGGACATACAGTCCTGTGCATGACCACCCACCCCGTATTAACGGCCCTGCCGCGTCCGGCTCCCCGGCAGGTGACGGTGCCCTCACGGCCCCGCGTGGGCCCTCAGCTGCTCCGCCTCGGCTTCGCCGCCTGTGGCGACCCTGAGGTCCGCGACTCCGTACGGATCAGCTTCGGCCGCATGCGGCAGACGGTTGCCGAGACCACAGGGGCCCGGACTCGCATCCGTCCCGGCCTGTTCGACCACATCACGACCGGGACCAGCCGATGAGCACTACCCGGGAGCACTCCGAGGCACGGCTGCTGGTCCCCTCCCTGGTGTTCATCGCCCTGGTCGTGGCGGCAATCGCCAGCCTCGGGGCGCCGCTCATCACCAGCGTGGCGACCACGTTCCACGTCTCACTCGACAGCGCGCAGTGGACGCTGACCATCGCGCTGCTGAGCGGCGCGCTCGCCACGCCCGTCCTCGGCCGGCTCGGAGCCGGCCCACACCGACGAGCCACGATTCTCGCCACGCTGGCGGTCGTCGTCGCCGGCAGTGTGCTCACCGTGCTACCGCTGCCGTTCGCGTGGCTGCTCGTCGGTAGGGCCGCACAAGGCGTCGGGCTCGGTCTGACGGCGCTGATGATGGGCGTGGCCCGCGACCATCTCCCCGAGGAGCGCAGCGCGCCCACCATCGCCCTGGTCTCGGTGGTCTCCATCATCGGGGTCGGTGTCGGCTACCCCCTCGCCGGCCTGCTCACCGAGTTCGGCGGGGTGCGCGCCGCCTATGGCCTCGGTCTGTTCGTCACCACTATTGCCTTCCTGGCCGCCTGGCGCTCCATTCCCGTAGCCCCCGAAGGCCGCTCCGCCCACGTGGACATAGCGGGCGCGCTCCTCTTGTCGGGTGGACTGTTCCTCGTCCTGTTCCTTGCCGGCCAGAAGAGCCTGTGGAGCCATCACCTCGCCGTGGCGGTGGTCCTCACCATCGTTGCCGTGGTCTTGCTCTGCGTCTGGACCGTCTCCGGGCTGCGCGGTAAGAAGCCCCTGGTCGATCTCCGGGCGTTGCGGCACCCGGCGGTTGCCGGAGCGAATCTCGCCATGTTCGTCGGTGCGATCGGCATGTACATCCTGCTCACGCTCATCACCCGGTACGCGCAGACGCCGCACAGCGCCGGCTACGGCTTCGGGCTCACCACCTTCGTCGCCGGACTGGTGCTCATCCCGTTCTCTGTGCTGGGGTTCGTCGCCGGCAAGCTCACGCCTCGGATGCTCGAACGGATCACCGGCCCCGTGCTCTTGGCCGGCAGCGCTGTCGTCATCGGTGGCGGGTTCGTCTTCTTTGCTGTAGCCCGGTCGAACCTGGCCGAGCTGTTCATAGCAATGAGTGTGCTGGGCTTCGGTGTTGGCAGCTTCTCGGCCGCTATGCCCGGCGTCATCCTGGCCGTCACCCCCAAAAGCGAGACGTCCAGTGCCATGAGCTTCAACTACGTCGTGCGCAGCGTCGGGTACTCGCTCGGCAGTGCCATCGGTGGCCTGGTCCTCGCCGCCGGCACCGACACCGGCCAGATCTTCCCGAACGACAGCGCCTACACCACGGCAGCGTGGGTCGGCATCGCCGCGATGGCGATCACGACGATGGCCAGCCTTGTCCTGGACCGCCAACGCTCGCCCGAGGCCGAACCGATCGTCCCCCCGGCTGGCGCGCCGAGTCCGAGCCGGTCGAACCAATGACCCGCTCGCTGGAAGGCGCCAGCAGGCGAAAGACCGAAAGGAGCTGTACCTGCTGCTGACGCCGGTCACCCGCTATGTGCAGACGCCCGCCGCGGCCGGCTACGGCTTCGGCGTGGGCGTCTTCGTAGCCGGCCTGGCGCTCGCAGCGTCTGGCCCGCGGCCGGCTGTGGCCGGCCTTCGCCGTGAGGAGCCTGCTCGGACTGGGCGTCGGCACCTTCTCCGCCGCCATACCGGCCGAGATCCTCGCCGCCACACCTCAGACGAAGCCGCCTGACCGCGCCGAAGACCGGCCGGGCCCGCCGCCGGACCGGAAGCCGCCGGAGCCGCCGGAGCGGCCGGGGGATCGACCCCGGCCGCAGGCGGCTGTCACAGCACGCGATCAGCGCGAGGAAGGCAACGCACCACATACGCCACGGCCCAGCACAACGGCACGGCAAGGGCGCCGACGAGCGCGAACTTGACCGCCGCCGGAGCATGCACCAGGTGGAAGGCGAAGCCGAGCCCGACCAGCACCGGTGCATGGATGACGTAGACGGCGAAGGCATGACGGGACAGGAACGCGGCGATGGCCCCCTGCCGGTTGAGACGCTCACGGAAGACCACCGTCAGCCCGAGGACCATCCCCACGGCGAACGTCGACTCCCACGCGGCCGTGATCAGCGACTGCCAGCTGCCGTGCCCCACGAGCGTGGTGGTATCCACCGTGACGACGAAGGGAAGGTACGCCAGCGTCGCAACCGTGGCCACGGCGAAACCCACCCAGCCCACGACGCGCGGCAGGCTCTGCGCCCAGCCCCGACGGTAGGCCAGCACTCCGAGGACGAAGAAACTCGCGTACTGCGGCATGAAGTTGGGAGTGGGCAGGCCCAGGAACGGCACATAGGTGTCGGTCGGCACGAGGATCCGCCACAGATACGTGGCAACGGCCAGCGCAACGGCGAACCCGACGACACCCAGCGGCCGCAAGGGCCGCGGCGCCTGTACGGTCGCCCGCCGGGCCTCCCCGGCGGAGCCGAGCGCCCGGCGCGCGCCACCGCGGCGGACCAGCGCGTAGAGCACCGCGAACACCAGCAGCACCTCGACGAACCACAGCGGCCCCGCATCCCAACTCATCACGTAATACACCCAGTAGGGGAGGGATTCACCACGTGCGGCGAACTCGGCCCGCATGTCGGCGTACCCGCCAAAGCCCGTCAGCGGACGCAGCAGCAACAGGAAGACGAGCAGAGGGATGCCGAGCCGCTTGAGACGGTCCCGGAAGAACGGACGGGCGCCCTTACGGTCGTAGGAGGCCGGGGTGAAATACCCGGCGATCATGAAGAAGAAGCCCATGAAGAACGCCTGGTTGAACATGACGAAGACGTCCAGGAGCAGCCCGGAGCCGTCCTTGGCGGGCTCGGTGTAGTACCAGGCGGGTATGTTGCCGTAGGTGACGGCAGTGTGGTGCAGCACCACAAGCGCTGTCAGCGTGATCCGCAGATTGTCGATGTAGAGCAGCCGCGGACGCGCCGGCCTCGCGACGGTCGGCTCGGCCCCGGCCTTCAAGGCCACGTATTCCGGATCGCCGGTCATAAAA
The DNA here is from genome assembly GCF_055576575.1 of Streptomyces sp. NPDC033270. Taxonomy (NCBI): domain Bacteria; kingdom Bacillati; phylum Actinomycetota; class Actinomycetes; order Kitasatosporales; family Streptomycetaceae; genus Streptomyces; species Streptomyces sp. NPDC033270. The sequence goes on along the minus strand of NZ_JBVIRA010000017.1, from coordinate 8,177 downwards.
CAGTCTCTCCCCGTTGTGTGCAGCCCAGCCGAATAAACTGGATTCAGCTGAAGCTAGGTCAATTAAGCTTTCCCACAGCGCACTTCACTGCGCATCACTGCACTTCACTTCACTGAGCATCACTGCGAACCAGTGCCGTCGAGTGCGCTTCCATGTGGTTGCGTGGAAGCACGGCCGTCCGCCCGAGTGGCGTGCTCGAAGGTGTCGGCGAGCTCGCTGGCATAGGCGGTCAGATCGCGCTCGGGATGGGCGCTCCAGTACGCGAACATCTGGTCAATTCCCGCCTGGAGGGTGACGGCCATGACACGGACGTCGAACGCTCGGAACTCACCGCTTCGTTGGCCCTCCAAAAAGACCTTCTCCAACGCGACGTAGATCGGCTCGCTCGACGCGATGCCGTAGCGCGGCGCTCCGTCAGAAGTACGGAAGTGATGGAAGATCTCGCCGAGCGCGGTGAGCTGGGCCTGATGGTTGAACATGTACTCGGCGACCGACTCGACATAGATGCGCAGCCATGCACCCGCCCCGACCCGCTCGTCCAGCCGGGCACCGACAAAGGCGCCGATCCCCTCGTAGATCTGCTCGACGGCCCGCTCGATCAGCTCGCTCTTACCTGCGAAGTGATACGAGATCACCCCCTTGCTGATGCCCGCCCGTTCGGCGATCTGCGCCAGCGAAGCCTTCGCGAACCCCCGTGCCGCAATGGTCTCGACGGCGGCATCGATGATCTGGGCGCGGCGCGCCTTCTCGATGAACGACCGCTCCGTCTCCCGCGACTCCGGCTCAACCTTCCCGCCGTCGAACTGGCCGCCAGGATCATTTTTTGACCGCATGGCCAAAACCTTAGACGCATGGCCAACTACTGTCCAGACGGACCACGTTGCACCGGTCGGACCACGGTGCGTGGTAGGTGATCGACGCGCCTGAACCACCCTGGGGGGGGCGCTGGTGATGGGCGCCCTGGCGGGGCGGGGTCAGGGCGCGTGCCGTTCTCTGCCGTGGCCGGTGGTCGAGCACCTGGCCGCACAGCCTGGCTTGGCAGGACGCGCGTTCACTGGGCCGACGGCCCGGCAGGTTCCGGGTCGTTCACGGCACGGGCGTGCAGGGCCGCGAAGTGGTCGAGGAACAGGCCGTGGACGAACATGTAGCCGCCGCCGACCCGGCGCAGCAGGATACGGTCGCTCGAGTCCTGCAGGAACCGCACCCACCTCAGCGGGATGCGGCCCTGCAGCGCCAGCATCACCCGCAAGGTGTAGTGGTGCAGCCAGGCACGTCCTCCGGTGTGCAACGCCGTCAGAACGAACACGGAACTGCCGCACGTCAGCCCGTCGATCAAGCCGAACAGCAACGTCATCCGCGCGCCGAACGCCACTCCTGCCAGGACGCCGATGGCCGTTCCGCCGGGCAGACCGACGGCGACAGCGTTCACCAAAGAGCGGCGCATTCCCTCGTTCGGACTGATGCGGGCCTCTCGAAGCTGCGGCGACACCCCGCCGACCACCACGTAGAAGGTGATCGGCAAGGCCATGAAGAACGCCGCGAAGACCACGGTGGTGGTCAGGCCCCACACGTGCATGATGGTGCCGACGATGGCGGAGAGCGCAACGCCCCAGGGCATGGCCAAGCGCAGTTGCCGGCCGGCGTTCTGCCGCAGGGAGTGCAACGACCAAGAGATGATCTCGGCTGGACGGATCGCCCTGTCGAACGCGAAGACGCAGACCAGCGCCCCGATCGCGGCACCTGTGAGCCAGCCCGTCGACACGCCCGCCACATAGACGTCGTTCCCCAGGCCGAAGAGCCTGGCACCGAGGGTGTTGGCGTGGTCGATCGCGTACCCGGTCGCCAGAGCCATCGCCGCCCCCAGGAGGAGAGGGGAGAAGCACGCGGTGATGATCCTCAGCAGCGGGCTCGACAACCACCCGGGCTGCATCCACTCCACATGGAACACCGTCTGGTCGTCCTGGCTCATCTGATGCGCGAGTTCACCGAGCCAGCGCACGACGCGTCCGTCGTCGTAGGCACGGCGGGCCGGCCTGCGGCGCAGCGTGTGCCGGATATAGCTGTCGATCAGGTGTGAACGCCGGCCCGCAACTCGGCCTTCGGCCTGCAGTTCCTCAGCGGACAAGCCCCGATAGACAAGGGAGGCCACATTCAGCAGCAGCGGAGAGGCAAGCAGTGACAGCAGCTGGTCGTCATGCTCGATAGCCGTGTGCAGCCCTGCGAGCTGGGCTCCGGCGCCGGCGAGGTGGGCGAGCACCTGGCTTTGCGTCAGGTCCCGAATCAACACCGCCCTGTTCAGGCGGAGTCGCGAGCCGATGGCGTCGTAGTCCGCGACCCGCGAGCAGACGACGATCTGCAGGGGGCCGGTCGCGCCGAGGAATTCGTTGATCGCCCTGACGCAGCCGTCGCGGCGGTCGACTCTGACCTCGTCGAGACCGTCCAGAAGGGGCAGGATCATCTCGTCGTGGAGCCACTGCCGGGCCAGCTTCCGCGGCACGGTGTACCGGCGATGCAGCTCGTCCTCGAGCCATTGGCCGAGCGGACTTTCGGACTTCCCCCACGAGGAGAGGTTGAAGACGACGGGCATCGGCTGTTCGCCGTCGGACTGCGCCCGCCGGAGCAACTCCGCGGCTATCTCGAGCAATAACGTCGTCTTGCCGGACCCGGGCATACCAAGGATCAGCAGGGAGCCGCCGGACTGGTCGAAAACATCGATGGCGGATGTTCCCGGCGGAAGCGCACGCTGCCGGTCCGGATCGTCGTACACCACTACGTTCCACGGGCGCTCGACAGCGTCCGACCGGGTCTCCAGCCCCAACTCGAGTCTCGTCACCACCTCCAGCGACTGGTTCAGGACCCCGTCGATCCAAAAGTCCCGCTGGCGCTGGAGCATGAGTCTGCGGTGCTGTTGTTGAACCGGAGCATCGGGTGCGGGGTCCTCCTGCGGCTCGATCCACACCTGCCATGCCGCGACCCCCAGGCACAACAGTGTCGTGATGCCGAACGCGGCCCAGGAGAGCGTGGAGTTCTTCACCAGCCAGTTCGGCAGGTGATCGGGCACGAGTCCGGTGGCAATTCCCGAGCCGGCACTGGCGCACGCCAGCGCAATCGCCGCTGCAACCCTCGTCCTGCGCGCGGCCACGACAGGCCTACCTGGCGTCCGGCATATCGAAATCCCCCAGAAAGTGCGGTGCCGGGGAGCGGACAGGCATGAGCGCCTTCCGATGCCGCCGCGCGAACTTCTACACTTGTATCCCTCGCACTTACAGAGCGTCAATTCCCCAAAGGTGTGACGCCATGGCCATTCGGCGCGATCCGTTGAGCCCGTGCACCGCGATCCCCACGCCACCCGCTGCCGCCGTCGGTGAGCTGTGCCGGAAGCTCGACCGGGACAACGCGTGCATCCTGCCCGGCACATGGGCGAAGTCGCTGCTGTCGTCCGCAAATCCCCGTTCGCTCTCGGACTGGGACGCATTCCAGCAGAGCTGGTCCCACCTGCCACTCGACCGCTTCATGAACGATGGTGGCCGTTACCGGCGCCGTCGATTCTCCACACTGCGCGCATGCGCCTCCAGTCGCACCTTCTATATCAATCCACCCCAGGCCCACTATCAGCAACTCCAGCACAACTGGTTGAACGGCGGAATTCCCCGTTTCTTCGCTCCGGTCCGCGACGAGATCTTGCACGGCCAGACGATGAACGGCCTGTTGGAGCTGGCAGCCGAGGTGTTCGGCCAGCTGTCTCCCGACGACGACTGGCATGTCGAGGTCCACCAGTTCCGCATCACGGCGTCAGCCACCGCGAGCGTCTCACCGACCCCCGAGGGCCGGCACCGTGACGGGGTCGGATTCGTGATGATGGTCCTGGTACGGCGGGAGAACGTCAGCGGCGGGACGACGATCCTGTACGACCTGGACGACCGACGCCAGGCCGAGGCGACACTGGGAGACCCACTGGATCTCGTCCTCGTCAACGACCAGCGCATCCGGCACGAAGTCACCCCCCTGGTCCAGGCCGCCCCTCGCCGACCCGGCCTGCGGGACGTACTGGTGGTGACCTTCAGTCCCGGATGGCGATCTGCTCCCTCTGCGGCACGACCACACGGATGTGGACCTCGGCGTACGGGGTGATCGAGCGGGCTGACGGTGCCCCGCACAGGCGAGGCCGCCATCCGGCGTGGGAGGTGAGGACGGCCAGCATGGTCTGATCACCAACCATTGGCTCAAGTCCTCGGGGTGGCGCCGGCTGGGGGCTGCAGCCGCCGGATCATCTGCTCCATGACGGCGACGGGCAGCGCCGGGTGCTTGGCCGCAGCCTGTGCGGTGTCGGCGTCACGTAGTAGCTCGACCAGTACTCGGGCTGGCAACTGTGGGTGCAGAGCCGCTGCACGACGTATGGACTCGTGTGGGTCGTCGAGCATCCGCACGGCCGAGGCGGCCGTCAGTCGGGGGTCGGTTGCTGCTCGCAGTCGTACCTCCGCCGAGATGTCCCGGCCGCATCGCTCCACCAGTTCGGGTGTCGACTCCGGGTCATCGAGAGCGAGTTGGCGCATGCGCGGGTTCGGGTCGTCGGCGTAGCGCAGGAGGCCGGTGCGGGGGAAATTGGGGTGGCTGCGGGGGCGGTCGGGGTGGCTGAGGCTTCCGGTCCACCATTGCCACACCTCGAGCAGCATGTCAGCGGGTGCGTCGTCGCAGGATTCGGAGAGGAAGAGCTGGACCACATGGTCCTCATCCCGGGCGAGAAGTTCGATGACGTCCGGTGGGAGACGCCTGGCGCGGGCGACGCTTCTGCGCACGAGGGGGTGGGAGGAGGCGGCCAGGCGGCGCATGGCGTCGGGGTCTTCGTGCAGTGCGGTGACCCAGCGGAGCGGGGAGGTGTGGCCGCGTGGGTCGAAGTCGATGGGGATGCCCGCCCGCTGTTCCTCGCTGAGATCGGGGCGTGTGGCCACCACAGAGCGGACGTTCTCTTCGCTGTCCTGGGCGAGGAGCGCGATCAGGTCCGGGTCCAGGTTCGGATTGCGCGCGAGGGAGCAGCGCTGGTCCGGCTCGCCGTGGCGGGCCAGGTTTTCGGCGAGAGCGCGCTCCAGGCGACAGGTCTCGGCGGCGCGTTTTTTGAGGTCTTCGGAGTCGAAGACCGACTGGGGCATCGGGTGGTCCCGGTGGTGCTGGAGTAGCGCCTCTCTGCGGACCTTTTCGTGATGGTCGCCCAGGAGCTTGCATCGTGCCGGGTGTCCCAGGTGAGGCCAGGCGCTCGGGATGGCCGCGGCTCGCACGGCCGGGTCGGGGTCGGCGGCCAGGGCGGTCACTATCCGCGGGGGAAGTCCGGGGAGACGAGCGGTCTCTTCGCGGACCGGGGCGGAAGAGTCGGCGGCGAGCTGTTCATAGCCGGTCTCGGTTAGCTCAGTGCGCCGGTCCGCCGCGAGCATCGTGAGGATCCATCGGTGCCGGGGGTGCTGCTCGCCAAGGATCAGACGAGCCCATTGCTCAGGTGTGATGTTCGGCTGGGCCTCGGCCAGCAACTCGCGCACCTTCCAGTCCGGGTGGACCATCGCCTCCTCTACGAAGGCGGCGGGCATCGGGCGCCACATGACGAAATGCGTCAGACCGAGCAGGCTGGCGCGTACGGCGTCGGGCGTGGAGGGGTTGAGCGCCAGCCCATGTGCCCACAACTCGCGCATCCTGCCCACAGGAGCCGGCCCCCGAAGCAGCGACGCCCAGGCGGCTGCCCGCTTCTCCGGGGACTCCTGGGCGCGTGCTTGCGCGGCGGCCTCCTGTCGCTCCCTGATCCGGTCCACTGCGACGAGCCAGACCTCGTACTCCTCGGTGGTCGCTCCGAGCAGGGAGTTTCCGTCCATCGAGAGCGTGATGAACTCCGGCTGGCCGGGCCGCTCACCCAGCACGCCGACGAGGTTCCACTGGGGGGTGAGCCGGACCCGCGTCCACTGCCTGGGCGCGCAGCCCGCCCAGTTGCCGGCGACGGCGATGAGGAACACACCGTCCTCGCCAATGATCCGATCCTTGACCGCGAGCCGGTGCCACTGAGCGTTGAGTTCCGCGACCAGGTCCGGCCTGTCCCTTCTCACCGCCACGGTCGGCTCGGCCTCGTATGCGATTACCGGGCGCCACGCCGCCCGGGGCGGCGGCACCTCTTCGGTCCGTCGGTCCCCCACGATTTCCAGCCCGGCGCGCTGCAGCAGCTCTGCGAACTCGTCCCTCCCACCCGTCATGAAACCCCATCCTGCCTGATGCGGCCCATGCCTCTGAGTGGCCCATGGCATACGCAATGCGTGCTCGTGGGAGGGCTGAGGTTGTCTAGCATGCGACCGGGAACGCCCGCCGCCCCGTGGTCGGTCATCGTCTCCGGATCTGCTACCTAAAACGGCCCCAGAGCGCCTACCCGCGACGATATCCAAGGTGAACGGAAGCTCGCCGGCAGTGATTGCTTGGGCCCGCTGTCCGACCGCATCGGTGGTCTGACGAGCGTGTGCGTGGGGTGCTGGCCCGAACCGATTCGAACGCACCCCTGGCCAACAGGCGCCCGGACACAAACCGCCTGGTCTCTTCAGCCACTTGGGCCTGCTCACTGCCGCCGGTGGGGCTCCACCGCTTTCAAGGAAGGAGGCCCCACCAGAACTGCAGCTGTGTGACGTCAGGCCGCCGCGTAGGTGCCTCGTCCCGGACGGGTCACCCCATTTTGCTGCTTCGCGACACGGTCGAGGGTGTTGCGGACAGATTCGATCTGCCCTGGCGTGGCCTCCCGCCCCAGGGCCGCGTTGACCTCGTGGGCACGCATCGGCACGCTGGACTTCTTGAGCACAGCCAATACCTCATCGACGAGCCTTCTCGAGCTTTGGTCAGCTGGCCGAGTAGTGGCAGCTCGCTTCGAAGCCGCCTTTTTCGCCTTCGACTTAACGGGTGCGGCAGCCTTCTTCGCTGCCGCTTTCTTGATGGTGCGCTTCTTGGAACTGCTGGACCCGGCGGCTGAAGATGCGGCCGTACGTGGCTGTGGCACGGAAGACGCTGTTCGTGCCGGCTCACCGGCCGCCTCAGGTACGACGGCGGTGCCGGCCCCGGGGGAGCCCTGACTGGATCCACCTGCCGGCTCGATAGGGGTCCTCTCACCGGGCACCGGATCCGGTGGGGCGGTTGCAGGCACAGACTGGGGGCTGGGAGCAGCGACGCCGGTCAGGACACGAAGATGTTCCAGGGCGGCGCGGGCGGCAGCGACGCGTTGCACCACGTCATCGAGTTGGCCTCGCAGCTGAATCTCCTGCGCTTCGAGCTCTGGCAGTGCATGTTCGAGGTTCTCGATGGTCTGAAGGAGCACGGAGTCAGTCATGCGCTTTTCTCACCTTCACTGCGATCAGCCTGATCCCAGTCACCGTACCCCTCCATCAACCAAGACACAGCAGGATGTGCAGGTGGATGCGGGCGGCGCCCGTGCTGTGGTACTTGCCCGCATCGGGTAGCCCATTCCTGGCCCTTAGATCTCCATCCTCGAGGTGCCTGGGCGTCCTAGCCACCCTCGTTGAATGCAGTGAAGCTTTCTGTGGACTCGCACCGTGAGGACGCGGAGCGGTTGTCGCGACGTGACTTCAGCGGGATTACGCGTCCCCAGTCACCGTCGGTGAACTTCCGGGCGGCTTGGGCCGGAAGAGATCCAGTCCCGCGGCACGTTCGTGATGCGGTAGTCGCGACACCTTGGATACCAGCGCCCACACCTCCCGTTCGCCGGCCAAGTCGCCGGCAGGAGGAGGCCGAGGGATGCCGCAAGCGTTTTGCGGCCGAACACTTCCTCGCCTTCGCGGGCGTCGCCGCCACCCTCATCTGCTACAGACGTCTGGTCCGGTGAGACCGTCCGATATCCCTGGTCGACTGGGGAAAACTGCTTGCCCGCTCCGGTCGGTCGTGGAACAGTTTGCCGCGCTCTACGACCTTGCAGACACGCTCACGGTGAGGAACGAAGCCAATGTTCTCGGCGTCCCCCAGCGGCCGCCGTCGGCACTGAGCGCCCGCTCTGCAGCGGCCTCAGCCTGCCACGCCGTTCCCTACGGCGGCCCCACGACACGGTGCCTGACGCGCCGTCACTCTTCCTCGCCCCGAACTTCCCGAGTTCGCCAGGGGCTCCTCCAGAGACTCGTGAGGTCAACACCCACCATGGACATCCAGGTCCAGAG